>NZ_VJZZ01000013.1 GCF_009659535.1 Aggregicoccus sp. 17bor-14 | reverse complement strand
CATCGAGCATGGCCTTGTACCCTCCATGCCCTTGCAACCCGCACGGGCCCAAGCCACGCTCCCGGCTGCTCCCTCCCACGCCTGCCCCTCACCCGTCGCGCGTCGACAGGTTTAAAGGGGTGCCCTCTGGGAGAGGGCTGCGCCTCCTCGAATCCAAGAAGCCCCCGCCGCGCGCCGCAGCGAAGGCCGGGCCCGCTCCGACCCGCGCCGAGCCCGATCCGCCGCTGCTCTGCGCGCACTGCCTGCACCCGGTGACGCGCGAGTCCGAGCGCATCGCGGTGGACGGGCGGCACGCGCACACGCGCTTCAACCCGGCGGGCGTCGTCTTCCACTTCGGCGCCTTCGCGCGGGCGGAGGGCGCGCGGGTCGAGGGCCCTCCCGTCGAGGAGGCGAGCTGGTTCAGCGGCTGCGCCTGGGCGTACGCCTTCTGTGCGATGTGCGGCGCGCACCTGGGCTGGCACTTCCGTGGAGCGCAGGACTTCTTCGGGCTGGTGCTCGAGCGGCTGCGCGCCCCGGGGGGCCCGGGCCTGGGCTAGCCTGGGCCCTGCTGCCCCACCCGCCGCGCCCCGGACGGCCCATGCGCCCTGCGCTCCTCCTCCTGCTGTGGCTGCCGTGCATGGCGGGCTGCCACCACGCGCCCGAGTCCAAGGCGCCCAAGGTGCCGCAGCCCACGCCCGCGGAGGCCTGCGCGGTGACGGCGTGCCGGCCGCCGCACACGGTGACGGTGGTGCTCGACGAGACGCGCGAGATGCGCCAGGAGCTGCCGCCCTTCCCCTACGTCTACAAGGACGTCATCTACGTGGTGCCGGGCGACGACTTCCGCGTCACCGGGGACATCGAGGGCGACCGCTGGGTGCACCTGCGCTACGTGCCCGAGGGCGAGGCCGCGCCGCCGCACGCGCTGCGCATCCGCTTCGGACAGGAGGGAGCGGAGGGCGGCGCGCGGATGATGGTGCTCTCCATCGAGAGCACGCTGCCGCGCGCGCTGAAGTACACGGCCCTGATGCTGCCCGCGGAGGCCAACGCCTTCGCGCCCACCAGCAGCTGTCCGGTGCTCGCGGGGCGCGCGGCCTTCGAGAGCTGGTCGCAGCCGCTGCGCACGCTGGTGATGGACGAGCTGCGGCTGGTGGACCTGCCCCCGGGCGCGGAGACGCGCTGTCAGTGACGGCTCGCGCCCGCCTGCCCGACGGCGCGGCGAGCGGCGCGCGCTCCGCAGCCGCTCCCTGCGCACCCTAGCCTCCGGAGGAGAGACCTCATGCCCCTGGACCCCGCCCCGCCCGCTGCCCCCCGCTGGATGCTCTACGGCGCCTCTGGCTACACCGGCGTGCTGCTCGCCGAGGAGGCGGTGCGGCGCGGCCACCGGCCGGTGCTCGCGGGGCGCACGCGCGAGAAGCTGCGCCCCCTGGCGGAGCGGCTGGGGCTGGAGGTGGAGGCGGTCTCGCTCGAGGACGCGGGCGGGCTGCGGCGCGCGCTGGAGGGCTGCGCGCTGGTGCTGCACGCGGCCGGGCCCTTCATCCGCACCAGCCGCCCCATGCTGCGCGCCTGCCTCGACGCGGGCGTGCACTACCTCGACATCACCGGCGAGCTGCCCGTCTTCGAGAACACCTTCCGCCACAACGCCGAGGCGCTCGAGCGCGCGGTGACGCTCATCTCGGGCGTGGGCTTCGACGTGGTGCCCACGGACTGCCTCGCGCTGCACGTGGCCGAGCAGGTGCCGGGCGCGCGCGAGCTGGAGCTCGCCTTCGCGGGCCCGGAGGCGCCGAGCGCCGGCACCCTCAAGAGCATGCTGGAGGGCGTGCCGGGCGGCGGGCGCGTGCGGCGCAACGGCGTGCTGCAGGCGTGGCCGCTGGGCAAGGGCGCGCACCGCGTGCGCTTCAGCGACCGCACCCGCACGGTGCTGCCCATCCCCTGGGGCGACCTGGAGACGGCGTGGCACACCACGGGCATCCCGGACATCACCACGTCCATGGCGATGCCGGCGCCCACTGCGCTCGCGCTGCGGCTCACCTCTCCGCTCGTGCGCCGGCTCTTCGCCGTCTCCACGGTGAAGGACGCGACGATGCGGCTCGTGGAGCGGCGCGTGCAGGGGCCGGACGCGGATGCGCGCGCTCGCGGGCGCAGCTTCCTCTGGGCGAGGGCGCGCGCGGCGGACGGGCGCGCGGCGGAGGCGTGGCTGGAGACACTCGAGGGCTACGCGCTCACGGCACGCACGGGCATCCTCGCGGTGGAGGGCGTGCTCGCCGGAGCGCCCCACGGCGCGCACACGCCCGCGCGCGCCTTCGGCAAGGACTTCGTGCTGCAGGTGGAGGGCACGCGGCGCATCGATGTCTGAGCGAAGCCTAGGGCTCGCGCCTGCGCAGGGACGGGAGGTCACCGCCGCGCAGGGCGCGCACCAGTGAGGGGACGATCTGCAGCAGCGTGCCGTCGATGGACTCGAGCACCGCGAGGAGCCGCTGCACGCGGGGGCTGCGCTCGGGGGAGAAGGGCTCGGCGCGGGCGGCCTCGAGCAGGGCGCGCTGCTGGGCCTCACGGGTGACGATGAGGCGCGCCACGGACTCCACCTCGGCGCGCACAGGCTCGCGGATGCCGTGCGTGGCGAGCGCCTCGTGCAGCTCCTGCAGGTGCATGCTCACCAGGGTGTCGCGCTTGGTTCGCAGGATGGGCGTGTTCATGGGGCCGGCTGAACTTGCCGCCAGGCCCGCGGATTGGATCGCCACCGCCCGCCGTGCGCGCTGCGCAGCGACCGTGGCTGGAAAGCTGCATCGGCAGCAGTGCGGGCGCGCACCCCCGCGCACCTCTCCGCTCAGAGACACAGGCCGAAGCCGTCCCCTCTACGAATGGAAGAGGGATTGCGGCGCCGTGCCGCCGGGTCAGCGGCCCATCACCTCGACCCTGCGCGCGACGGTGTCACCGCTGACGAGGTCCACGGCGGCGCGCACGCGCGAGCCCTCGCGCAGCTCGCGCATCGGGACGCGCTCGCCGCCGCGCACCACGCGGGTGCCGTCGTTCACGGCGAGCGTGTAGACGTCGTGGGTCTCGCGGTCGAGCACGTCGATGCGGCCGCGGCCGACCGAGCGCACGCGGCCGTCGATCGTCGTGCTCAGCACGGCGACCTGGTCGGGGTCCACATCGCCGGAGCCGCCGGTGCCGCTGCCGTCCGAGCCGCGGGGGCCGGTGGTGCGCGATGCGGCGGCCTCGAGGCGGCGCACCTCGGCGCGCAGCCGGGCGATCTCCTGCTGCGGGTCCTGGCTCGCGCCCGGAGGAGGCTCGGCCGCGGAGCGCGCCGCGCCCGGCTCCCCCGCGTCGCGCGAGGGGGTGCCGCCTGCTCCGCCCGTGCCCACGCCGATGCTGCCGCTGCCCGTGGAGCCCGAAGCTCCCGAGCCGCCCGTGCCCGCGGCCCCCGCGCCGCCGTTGCCGGAGCCCGCTGCGCCACGGCCGTCCGCGCCGGTGCCGCTCGCGCCGCTGTTGCCAGCGCCGCTCGTCCCTGTCGTGCCGGTGCCGCCCGCGCCACCGGTGCCCGACGCAGGCGCGCCGAAGGTGCCGTTGGTGCCCGTGCCGGTGGTGCTGAAGGTGCCCGCACCGCCCGCTGCGCCCGTGTTCGTGGTGCCTGCGCCGGTGGTGCCCTGCGTGCCCGCGTTCGCCGTGGGGCCGAGGCCCGAGCCGCCCGTGCCGGTGCCTGCGAAGTCGAAGGCGCCTGCGCCGCCGGAGCCGCCCGTGCCGTTGTTGCCTGCGGTGACGAAGTTGCCCGTGCCGCCGGTCTGGTCCGTGCCCGTCGCGGAGGGCCCCTGCACGCCCGTCGGGCTGAAGGTCCCCATGCCGCCGGAGCCAGTGCCCGCGCCACCCGCGCCGTTCGTCCCCGCGCCGCCCGTGCCGGGACCCGTGGTGCCCGTGGTCCCTGCGCCGCCCGCGCCCGTCACGGTGCCCGTGCCCGTGGCGCCGGTGCCTGTCGCGCCCGTACCGGTCCCCGTGTTGGTCGCGGTGCCCGCGCCGAAGCCCCCCGAACCGGTGCCGGTCGCGTTGCCCGGAACCCCCATGCCCGCGCCCGCGCTGCCCGCCGCGCCGCTACCGCCCGCACCCGCGCCACCTCCACCCGCTCCACCTCCTGTCGACTGCGCGAGAGCAGAGAGCGGGAGGGCCAGTGCAAAGGCCAGGGCGGCGGTGAGGAGAGTCCTGCGCATCGCGTGCTCCTTCAGGTTCCGGCGGTTTCCGGGAGGGGCGGGACACGGGTGTCCCTGTCCCAGAAGGTGGGGCGCCACCCAGGGACCTCGCCACGACACTCGGAGCCCCGTGGGGACGGCGGGCGAAGGAGCGAGCGCTCGTCGGTGCGGCCCCTGCCGCCTGCCTGCTCTGCGGCCGTTGGAGCTGGGCGCTCGCCCCGGGCGCGGCGCATCCCCACCTTTGGTCCCAGAGGTCCACCCCTCAGGAGGAGGAGTCACCCATGGCATCGAGCAAGCGCAGCAGGAAGTCCGCCGGCAGCAAGAGCGCAGGGCGCCGCACGGCCGCGCCGGACACGTCGGCCTACCGCGCTGCGAGCGACGAGCAGTCGGTGCGCACGCGCACGGACATCGACTCGGCGGTAGCGGACGGCCAGCGGCTGCGCGACGAGATCGAGGCGCGCATCGAGTCGCGCATGCACAACGCGCCCGCGCGCGACGTGCTCGCCTACGACGTGCACGCGTAGCGCGGACCGCGCTTCATCCAGTGCTCAACCGACGTCGAGCACGGTCCACTCGCGCACCTCGCCCGCGAGCGTGACCTCCGCGGTCTCCCCGGCGCGCCGGCCCATCAGGGCGCGGCCCACGGGGGAGGCGGGGGTGATGACCGAGAGGAAGCCGTCGCCGTCCGGGCCGGTGAGTTCGGCGCCTGCGCCGGCCGGGAGCACGAAGAAGGTGCGCTCGGCCGGGCCGTCGTCATCCTCGGTGGCCACGTCCACGATGGCGCCGAGCGCCACGGGGCTGGTGCGCCCGAAGCGCGGGAAGGGGGCCTCGGCGAAGGCGGCGAGCGCCTGCAGCTCCTCGGCGAGCCGGCGCGCGCGCGTGGCCTGACCGGTGGCCAGGCTGCCGAACTCGATGGCGGCGCGCCCGTCCTCCTTCTTCTCGCTCTCGGTGGCGAGGCTCTTGGCGGCCTCGCGCGCGTCGGCCTCGGCGCGGTGGGCGACGCGGTCGGAGTGCTGCAGCCGCTCGATGAGCTGGGCGAGGAGGTGCTTCTTGTCCAGGGACATGCCACAGGACTGTAGCGGGCGTGGACGCGCGCTCCAGTTTTCTTACACTGCGCCGGCCATGAGCTCCGAGACTGCCCAGACCCTGTCCCAGAAGGCGCGCGCGATGGTGGAGGCCGGCGCGGCGTTGATCGACGTGCGCACCCCGGAGGAGTTCCGCGAGGGGCACGTGCCGGGGGCGCGCAACATCCCGGTGCAGGAGCTCGCGCGGCGCCTCGCCGAGGTCGGCCCGCCGGGCACGCCCGTGGTCGTCTACTGCCGGGCCGGCGCGCGCGCGGCGAGCGCCGCCGAGCTGCTGCAGCGCGCGGGCTACCCCGAGGTGCTCAACCTCGTGCACGCAGGCAACTGGTGAGCGCTGGCGAGAGCGCCGCGGCGCCGGCTCCGGCGGCCGCCCCGCGCGCGAGCCTGGGCGGCCTGCTGCTGGTGGCGCTCTCGGGCGCGAGCTTCGGGGCGCTGGGCCTCTTCGGGCGGCTCGCGTACGCGTCCGGCACGGACGTGCCCACGCTGCTCTTCCTGCGCTTCACGCTCGCGGGCCTCGTGCTCGCGGCGGTGATGCGCGTGCGGGGCGAGCGCTTCCCGCGCGGCCGGGTGCTCCTCGCGCTCTGCCTGCTCGGAGGCGTGGGCTACGTGAGCGAGAGCCTCGCCTACTTCGGCGCGCTCGCGCTCGCGCCCGCGGGGCTGGTGGCGCTGCTGCTCTACCTCTACCCGGCGCTGGTGGCGCTCTTGAGCGTGTGGGTGGAGCGCGAGCGGCTGGGGCCCGGCAAGCTCGCCGCGGTGGCGCTCGCCTTCGCGGGCACCTGCCTCACGCTGGACCTCTCGGGCGCGGGCGGCGCGGTGCGGCCGCTGGGCATCGCGCTCGGGGTGCTCTCGGCCTTCATCTACGCGCTCTACATCCTCGCGAGCGCGCGGGTGCTGCGCCACGCGGGGGCGCTGGGCGCCTCCACCGTCATCACGCTCTCGGCCGGCGCCGTGTACGCGGGGCTGGTGCTCGCGCGCGGGCCGCGCTGGCCGCAGACGGGCGTGGGCTGGAGCGCCGTCGGGGGGCTCGCGCTGCTGGGCACGGTGGTGGCGGTGCTCGCGCTGCTCGCCGGCATGGCGCGCGTGGGCGCGGTGAGCGCGGCGCTGCTCAGCACGATGGAGCCGCTGGTGGCGGTGCTGCTGGGCGCGCTCTTCCTGCACGAGCGGCTGAGCGCGGCGCAGGGCGTGGGCGGCGCGTGCATCCTCGCCGCGGTGGTGCTGCTCGCGCGCCTGGACGCCGCGGCCGCGCGCGCGGCCGCCGCCGAGGGCCTGCCGGTGCTGCCCCCGGCCGCGCCTGAAGAAGCCCCGGGAGACGCCTAGGGCGCCCGGGCCGCCTCGCCCAGCTGCGCGATGCGCTCGAGCAGCAGCGCGTCCGAGGGGCGGTCGCCCTTGTCGCGCCCCACGTAGGACCAGGTGATGCGCCCGCTCGCGTCCACGAGGAAGCTCGCGGGCCGCGCGATGTTCACCCCGTCCAGCCCGAGCAGCTTGTAGACGCCGTAGGCGCGCGCCGCCGTGCGCTCCTCGTCCACCAGCAGCGGGAAGGGCTGCCGGTTCACCGCGAGCCAGCTCGCGACCCAGTGCCGCCCCTGGCACACCACCCCCACCAGCGAGACGCCCCGGCGCGCCACCTCCGCGTGCAGCGGCCCCACGCGCTCGAGGAAGGCCCGGCAGTCCCCGCACCAGGTGCCGCGCAGGAAGGTGACCAGCGTCGGACGGCCGGGAACGAGCAGCGGGCGCGGCTCACCGCTCAGCGGATCCACCAGCAGCGGAGAGGGCGCGCGCGCGCCCACGCCCAGGGCTGCGTCGGGCGGGGCGGAGGGCAGGGACGGGGAGAGGGGAGCGCGCATGGTCCCCTCTGTATGCGCGAGCCCCTCGAATCGTTTCGCTGGGACATGGCCCGGGGCTGCGCACCAGGTGGGGCAGGGTGGGGAAGGCGGAGGACCGCGCCCGGCTGGAGACTTACAGTTGGGGCCCAACATTTTAGTTCCACGGGGGCTTCTGTTAGGGTGGCGACCTCTCAGGAATCCGTGCGCTCCGCCCTCTCTTTCGAGGCCTCTTCGTCGAGGCTGCTGCGCCTCGCCGCCACTGCCGCGCTGCTGTGGCTTGCGGGCGGCGGCGTGCGGGAGGCCGTGGCGGCGCAGGGGCCGGTGCGCCGCGCGGTGCCGGTGCAGTCGCTGGAGGTTCGCGCTCCGGCGGCGAGCGCCGCCGCGGCGCCGGCGGCGCAGCAGCCGCCCGGGCACTACGGCTTCCGCAGCTACGGCTCGGAGCAGGGCCTGCGCAACCTGGCGGTGTCGATGCTCGCGCAGGACGCGCAGGGCTTCCTCTGGGCGGCGACGGAGGAGGGGCTCTACCGCTTCGACGGGCAGCGCTTCCAGCGCTTCGGCCGCGCGGAGGGGCTGCCCACCACGGAGTTCAACGCGCTCGGGCTCGGGCGCGACGGGCACCTGTGGGCGGCCACCAGCGGCGGGCTCGCGCTGCTCGAGGACGGGCGCTTCCGGGCGCTGGGCCCGGCGCAGGGGCTGCCGGCGGGCGCGGTGCAGACCGTGGCGAGCACCGGGGACGGCCGCGTGTACGTGGGCACCCGCGAGGGGCTCTACGAGGGGCCCGGCCCCGCGGGGCCCTTCCGCCGCGTGCAGGACTACCCGGCGCGCAGCGTGCCCGTGCTCTGGGTGGCGCCGGACGGCAGCACGCTCTACGCGGTGCAGGGCCGCAAGCTGATGTGGCGCGAGCAGCCGCGCGGCGCGCCGCCGGGCCCGTGGTCGCTGCGCGAGCTGCCTGACACGCAGTACGTGCTGAGCATGGCGCGCGACGCGGGCGGCCGGCTGTGGCTGCGCGGCCCCGAGTCGCTGTGGATGCTGCGCACGCCGACGGGCCCGGTGGAGGACCGCACCGCGTCCCTGCCCGGGCCGCCCGTCCTCACCTCCGCCGTCACGCTGGACGGCGAGGGGCGCCTCTGGGTGGCCACCTCCATGGGCGTGGTGCGCTTCGAGGGCGAGCACGCGGTGGTGCTGGGCGAGGCGCAGGGGCTGCCCACGCACTGGGCCGAGGCGGTGCTGGTGGACCGCGAGGGCTCGCTGTGGGTGGCGAGCGAGGGCGTGCACCGGCTGCAGGGGCGGCTGGTGCTCAGCGCGCACACGCGCCGCACGGGGCTGCCGGCGGACACGGTGTGGACGGCCTTCCGCGACCGCGAGGGGCGGCTGTGGGTGGGCACCCAGGCGGGGCTCGCGCGCGGCACGCCGGGCGGCTGGGAGGGCGCGAAGCCGGTGGCGAACTACCCCGTGTTCGCGGTGGCCGAGGACGGGGCCGGCGGCCTCTGGGCGGGCGGCAACCCGGGCGGGCTCGCCACCAGCCCCCTGCGCTACCTCGCCCCGGGCGGGCGCGAGTGGAAGGACGTGGAGCTGGGCCTGCCGCGCGGCAGCAAGGCGGTGAGCGCGCTGCTGGTGGACCCGGACGGCTCGCCCACCGGCGCGCTCTACGTGGCCACGCTGCACCAGGGCCTGCTGCGGCTCGTCCCGGGCGCGCACCCCACGCAGCCGCGCGTGGAGCACGTGGCGCTGCCCGGCGGCAAGCCGGACGAGCAGGTCAACACGCTCCTGCGCGACCACGCGGGGCGGGTGTGGGTCGCCGGGCGCTACGGGCTCGCGCGGCTCGAGGCCGGGCGCTGGGTGCGCTACGCGAAGGAGGCGGGGCTGCAGGATGCGCACCTGTCCATCGCCACCGAGACGCCCTCGGGTGACCTGGTGGTGAGCTACTGGAACGAGCACGGCCTCAGCCGCTTCCACCCGGACACGGGCCGCGCCGAGCCGCTGGACGCGCCGGCGGAGCTCTCCGCGGACACGGTGTACTCGCTGGGCTACGACCCGCGCGGGCGGCTGTGGGTGGGCACCTCCAACGGCATCAAGCGCTGGGAGGCGCGCACGGGGCAGCTCGAGCGCATCACGCGCGGCGACGGCACGCCGGGCGAGGACTGCTCGGGCGGCGCGCTCCTGGTGGAGCCCAACGGGGACGTGTGGGTGGGGATGAGCAGCGGGCTCGCGCACTACGAGGCCTCGCGCGACGCGGGGCCGCCGCCGCCGCCCACCGCGGTGCTCACCGGCCTCTCCTTCGACCAGCAGCGCGCAGACCCCCACGCGCCCGGCGTGCAGCAGGTGCCGAAGGGGGCGCGCACGGTGGAGCTGCTCTACTCGGTGCCCAGCTACGTGAGCCCCACCGCGCTGGAGACGCAGGTGCGGCTGGTGGGCTTCGAGGACGCGTGGCGCGAGGGCGAGGCCGTGGGGCGCGCGCGCTACACGGCGCTGCCGCCGGGCGACTACCGCTTCGAGGCGCGCGCGCGCCTGGGCCCGGGCGCCTGGGGGCCGGTCGCCTCCCTCGCCTTCCACGTGCCCACGCCCTGGTGGCGCCACCCGGCGTGGCTGATGGTGTTCGGGCTGGCGCTCACCGGGCTGGTGGTGCTCGCGGTGCGCTGGCAGACGGCGCGGCTGCGCAAGGAGAACGAGCGGCTGGAGGCGCTGGTGCGCGAGCGCACCCGCGAGCTGGAGGAGACCACGCTGCTGGACCCGCTCACCGGCGCGAAGAACCGCCGCTTCCTGCGCCTCACGCTGCCGGAGGACGCGAACCGGGTGCTGCGGCGCTGGAGCACCAGCGACCGGCGCACGCGCGAGCTGGGCCCGCCCAACGCGGACCTGCTCTTCTTCATGGTGGACCTGGACTACTTCAAGCAGGTCAACGACACCTACGGCCACGCCATGGGCGACCGCGTGCTGCAGCAGGCGAGCGACGTGCTGCGCAGCGTGCTGCGCGAGACGGACACGCTGGTGCGCTGGGGCGGCGAGGAGTTCCTCGTGGTGGCGCAGCAGACGGACCGCCGCGCCGCGGAGGCGATCGCGCTCAAGCTGCGCGACGCCATCCGCCACCACACCTTCGACCTGGGCAACGGGCAGACGCTGCGCTGCACCACCTCCATCGGCTTCGCGGCCTTCCCCTTCTTCCCCGGCGCCCCCGAGGCGCTGCCGTGGGAGGAGGTGCTGGAGCTCGCGGACCGCTGCCTCTACGCGGCGAAGCGCTCGGGGCGCGACGGCTGGGTGGGGCTGGTGAGCCTCGTCGAGCAGGAGGGCATCGAGAGCGCGCCCGCCCTGCGCGAGCGCGTGGGCAAGGACCTCGAGGCGCTGCTCGACACCGGCACCGTGGAGCTGCGCAGCTCCTTCGGGCCGGAGCGCAAGGTGGCGTTCCGGTAGCGTCGTGACACGGTCCCTTCTCCCCTGGGGGAGGGTCAGGGTGAGGGAAGAGCGCTCACCGCTGCGTCACGCAGTCCCGCGCCTACGCGACCACGTGAATGTGACCCGGCGTGCGAGACCGCTTCGGGGTGACCTTGATCTCCACGTTCATTCCCAGTCGGGTGAGGAACTCCATCAGCCGTTCGACGGAGTACTCGGAGAAATGGCCGCGCAGGAGCTTGGAGACCTTGGGCTGATCGATACCCAGTAGGTCCGCGACGTCCTGTTGGCGCTTGAGCCGGCGGGCTGCGATGGCCTTGGAAATCGCGTGTACCAGGTCCGCCTTCGTGCGCGTCTCTTCTGCCTCGGGAAGGTCGAGATCCTCGAACACATTGCCGCTGCTCCGGGTGATGTCAGTTCGAGTCTTGGCCATGGGGGTGCTCCATCGCGTTGTAGGCCTCTTCAGCCAGCCGCAATCGGGATCCGACGAGCTTCATCTGGGCGAGGGGCGTTGAGATCCCGCGCTTCGATTTCTTCTGAAAGGCGTGCAGGACGAAGACCGCATCCTTGAATTTCACCGTGTACATGACCCGGTAGGTGCCACCTTCGTCGTCCTCGACAACCTCCACGACGCCTCCACCTCCGAAGCCCTTGAGCGCCTTGGCTGACGGATGCCTGTCGCCGAGCTGTGCCAGGTACAGGGCGTAACCGAATGACTGCCGCACCTTGGCTGGCAATGCCCGGAGGTCTTTCTGGCATCCAGAAACGAAGTAGAGCGACTTGAGCCTCAACGTTTCTCTTCCTCAATATGCTACTTCTGGCATGTGCCTTCAAGAAGGACGTCCAATGCGGACGCTTGCTCGATAGCAGGAGGCACTGACGGATGAGGTTGAGCGCGAACCTATGCAAGCTCGCGTTGTGCGCAGTGCTGTGGCTCGGCCGTGAGGCAATGGCCTGTGATTGCGCGCCGAGCGCTCCGCCCGATGAGGCGTTTGCACAAGCCGATGCCGTGTTCCGCGGGAGGGTCGTCGAGGTCCGTCCCTCCAGCCCGGACCGACGCTGGGAACCGGACGGGGCGGCGGCGACTGCGGCAAGCACTTCGAGCGGGGCGTCGAGTACGTCGTGTACGCGCACCGCATCCATCATCCTGCCGATGATGCTGCTGTGAGGCAGCCGCTCGATGAGACGTTGCCCACCGAGTTCACCACGCACATCTGCACTCGGACGGCAGAGCTGAAGCAGGCGGGAGAGGACTTGCACGCCTTGAAGTCCCGGAAGCCCCTCGCAGTGCGCACACCTCCGCGTCGCGTCCCTCCGACCCCACCGAAGCAGTAGACGCATGGTGGGCTTCCTCCGGATGCTGATTCTCTTGCGGGCTGCCATGCGGTAGGGGAGGGCGTCATGCTCTCGCTCGTGCTGCTCTCGCTCGGTCTGTCCATGGATGCCACGGCCGTGGCGATGACGAGCGGCTTCACGGCGCCCCGCGTGCGGCTGCGCGACGCGCTGGTGCTCGCGCTGTTCTTCGGGGTGTCGCAGGGCGTGATGCCCATCATCGGCTGGGCTGCCGGATCGCACTTCGCCGCGTCCATCGAGGCGTGGGACCACTGGGTGGCCTTCGTGCTGCTCGGGGGCATCGGCGCGAAGATGCTCTGGGACGCCATCCGCGAGGAGGGCGAGGAGGGTGGCCCCGCGGAGAGCACGCGCGCGGATCCGTTCAACCTGCGGCTGCTCATCCTGCTCGCGCTCGCCACCAGCATCGACGCGCTGGTCGCAGGCCTCACGCTGCCCCTGCTCGAGGTGCCTCCGCTGCTCGCGGCGGGCTTCATCGGTGCCACCACCTTCCTCCTCTCGCTCGCGGGCGTGGAGACGGGGCGGCGCTTCGGCGACAAGCTGGGCCGCAAGCTGGACATCGTGGGCGGGCTCGTCCTGATCGGGCTCGGGCTCAAGACGCTGCTCGAGCACCTGAGCGCGAGGTAGGCGCGCGCCGCGCGGGCTCGGGAGGGGGCCAGGCGGGACGGGTACCGGACGCGCGTGCCCAGCGCGGCGGGGCGCCGCCCTGCGGAGCGCTCCTGGGTCACTCAGGTCGGCCGGGCGAGGCCGCGGGGGGAGGGCGAGTAGAAGCAACGTTGCTTCTGCTCTCGACCTCGCCCTGCCAGAGTCGATGAACCGTCTGTCGCAGCGCCCAGCCTCGCGCCCGAGCGAAGCTTTCCGTCCACGCCGGCCAGCCCCTCCCGGTCGCAGGTCGGTGCGGAGCTAAAGACAAACCTCGGGAGTTTTAGAATCTCCCGAGGTTCGTATTTAGCGACGCACAGCACTTCGCCCGACACCCCCTCCTCTCCACCCGGCCATCCCCGGAGCGATGCGCAGGGCGATGCCCGTCCGCGCTCGGCGGAGGCGCGACGGGCCCGTCCTTTTCGTCTTCCCTTCCTGCCCGCACGCGCTGGGCTCGAGCCCGCGCCGCCCTAGTTGTGTCCGCCGCGACGCCGGTTGTGGTCGTCGCCGCGCTCGTGCTCCCGCTCGCGATGACGCTCGCGCTCGCGCTCCCGGTGCTTGGTGCGCGCCTTGTGCTTCACCTTGTGGCGCTCCTTCTCGCGGTGGCGGACCTCCTGCTTCTCGCCCTTGCGCCCGTGCACCTCGCTGCGCTCGCTGCCGTGCCCGCTGCCACCGCCCTTCGCGACCGCGGTTCCACTCACCGCCGTCATCATCGCCACGAGCAGTGCCCGCCTCATCCAACTGAGACTCATCGTCGCCGTCCTCTCTCGGTTGTCGTTCTCTCTCCTGCCGTGCGGGACGCGCGCGTGAGCGACCTCGCGCCTCCCGAAAAGGACTGAGCGCGGGGTGCGAAAAGCGGCCACAGGGTGCGCCGAGCTCTCGCGCCACGCCTGGCTGCTCTGCACGCGGGCACGCGGGAGCGACACCGCTGGGAAACGCGCCGGGGCGTGCAGACTGTCGCTGAGGACCCGTCGCGTTCGGAGCCTCCGTGCCGCTGCCTCTCTCGCTACCGCTGCTGCTCGCGCTCGGCTCCATCGGCGCGCGAGAGGTGCTTGCAGCGGATGCGCCGCTCGCGAGAGCGCCTGCGACGCGCGCTGCGACTGCGCACGACGTCGAGGAGGCCGACGAGGACGCGAGCGACGACGAGGCGGGGCCCGCACTGAGCGCCTTCGGGCTCACACTCGAGGGCGGCTCCACGCGCTCTGCGGACGGCGCGTACCGCACGCCGTACCTCGCCACCGAGCTCTTCGTCGGCGTGCAGGCGACGGACGCGCTGGAGCTCGAGCTCTCCTACGAGGTGGAGAAGCGCGAGGGGCGCGGGCCCTCGCACTTCCTCAAGCTCGAGGGCGCGCTCGCGGTCTCCGAGCCACTCACGCTGCGGCTCTCGCTGGAGGCCGCGCCGCCGGGAGGCAGCGACCCGGGCGTGTACTGCCTTCCCATCGCGGCGCGGGTGCAGTGCGTGGATGCGACGGAGCGGCTGCGCTCGCTCGCGCCGCAGCTCGGCGCCGAGTACGAGACGGACCCGGAGCGCGACGTCGTCGGCCTCTTCGAGGCGAGCGCCTCCACGACGCTGTACCGGCTCGAGTACCTGCCGGGGCCCGACGAGCCCGCGTCGCAGCACTTGCGCGTGGGGCTGCAGGAGTACCGGGTGGACGCGCGCGTGACGCTGGACGTGCAGGAGCACCTGGAGCTGGGGGTGGACGGGTCGCTCTTGCACCTGCACGGCGCGCTGCCGCAGGCGGCGGAGGAGGACACGCAGGGACGCGAGGCGCCCGCGGAGCTGCCGCTCGCGCCGCCGCGCTACGTGCTGGGTGCGCGCGTGGGCTGGGCCTTTACCCCAGCCTTCAGCGCGCGGCTGAAGGCCGAGTATGCGCCCTACCAGGAGCGCTGCTTCGGCAGCTCGCGCGCGGCGTCGCTGCAGCTCACGGCGCTGCCCGGGCGCCTGCGCCTCTTCGCGGAAGGGACGCTGCAGCGCGACGTCTCGCCCACGGACGCGGGCACGCTCGCGGCCTGTGGGCTGAGCGCGCCGGACCCGGACTACGTGAGCACGTCCCTGCGCGCGGGCTTCGACTTCGCCTTCTGAGCCGGCTGCGTGGGGGCCTGCGCGCCCATGCGCGCCTGCAGCAGCTCGATGAAAGCGCGCGTCTTGGAGGCGAGGTGGCGGGTGCTCGCGTAGAGCGCGTGGATGGGGATCTCGGCCGAGGTCCACCCGGGCAGCACGCGCTCGAGGCGCCCCTCCGCGAGCAGCGGCCCGCAGGCGCGGTCCGGCAGCATCGCGATGCCGAGCCCGGTGAGGGCCGCCTCGCGCAGCATCTCCAGGTCGTTCACCACGAGCCGGCTGCCGAGCCGCACCTCCGCGGCCTGTTCGTCGGAGACGAGCCGCCACTTCGCGTTGAGCTGGCTGCCGAAGGAGAGGCACTCGTGCTCGGCGAGCGCCTGGGGCGTGCGGGGCCGGCCGCGGCGCTTCAGATACAGGGGGCTCGCCACCGGGAAGCTGACGAGGCTGCCGAGCCGCCGGGCGACGAGCGCCGAGTCGGGCAGGGTGCCGGCGCGGATGGCGAGGTCGAAGCGCTCCTCCACCAGGTCCACCACGCGGTCGGTGCACACCAGCTCCACCTGCACCTGCGGGTGGCGCGCGAGGAACTCGCCGACGTACGGGCCGATGAAGCCGAAGGAGAGCGGGGCGGTGACGCGCAGCACGCCGGAGGGGCTGGCGCGCAGGCCGGAGAGGGCGGCCTCGGCCTCCTCGACCTCGGCGAGCATGCGGGCGCAGTGCTCGTAGTAGATGCGGCCCGCGTCGGTGAGGGCGAGCTTGCGGGTCGTGCGCTGCAGCAGCCGCGTGCGCAGGCGCTCCTCCAGGTCGCTCACCTTGCGGCTCACGCCGGACTTCTGCATCTCCAGCTCGCGCGCCGCCGCGGTGAAGCTGCCCAGGCGCACCACGGTCGCGAACACCGAGAGCTCGTTGAGGTCCATGGGCATTGTTCTACCGGGAAGAACAATGTGTTGCACGAGGCTCATCTAGTGCTGGAGGGGGAACGGACGCATCTTGTGTCTCGTCCAACCGACTTCAAGGAGCAACGCCCATGACCACCCAGACCTGGAACCTCGACACCACCCACTCCTCCGTCGCCTTCACCGTGCGCCACATGGTGGTGGCCAAGGTGCACGGCCGCTTCTCGCGCTTCGAGGGCACGCTCACGCTGCCCGAGTCCGGCGAGCTCACGGGCGCCACCGCCGAGGTGCGCATCGACGCGGCGAGCATCGACACCCAGGTGGAGGCACGCGACAACCACCTGCGCTCGGCGGACTTCTTCGACGTGGAGCGCTTCCCGCGCCTCACCTTCCGCAGCCGCGAGGTGACCCAGAAGGGCAAGAACGTTCAAATCGCCGGTGACCTCACCCTGCACGGTGTCACCCGGCCGGTGGTGCTGGAGACCGAGTACCTCGGCCGCATGACGGACCCCTTCGGCACGGAGCGCGTGGCGTTCAGCGCGAGCACCCGCATCGACCGCAAGGACTTCGGGCTCACCTGGAACCAGGCGCTCGAGGCGGGCGGCGTGCTGGTGGGCGAGCGCATCGACATCACGCTCGAAGTCCAGGCGGTGAAGGCCGCCGCTGCGAAGGCCGCCTGAGCGTCTTACCGTTTCACCACTTCCTGCCCACGCGGCCCTCCCGGCGGGCCGCGCGGGCGCACCTCCTCGCCGGGCGCAGCACCGAGAAAGGCAACACCATGCTCACCCTTCGTCGCTCCGAGGAGCGCGGCCACGCGAACCACGGCTGGCTCGACTCGCACCACACCTTCTCCTTCGCCGACTACTTCGACCCCCGGCACATGGGCTTCCGCGCCCTGCGCGTCATCAACGAGGACCGCGTGGAGGGCGGAGAGGGTTTCGGCACCCACGGCCACCGGGACATGGAGATCATCACCTACCCGCTCGAGGGCAGCATCGGCCACAAGGACTCCACCGGCGGCAACAGCGTGCTGCGCGCAGGCGAGGTGCAGCGCATGACGGCCGGCACCGGCGTGATGCACAGCGAGATGAACGCGGGGCAAGACCCGCTGCACTTCCTGCAGATCTGGATCCTCCCCGAGAAGAAGGGCCTCACGCCCGGCTACGAGCAGAAGGCCTTCTCCACGGCGGAGCGCCAGGGCCGCTGGCGCGTGCTGGTCAGCCCCGACGCGCGCGAGGGCAGCCTCAAGGTGCACCAGGACATGAGCCTGCACGGCACGCTGCTCGGCAGGGGTGAGAAGGCCGAGTACACGCTCGCCCCCGGGCGCCACGCCTGGGTGCAGCTCGCGCGCGGCAAGGCCACGCTCAACGGGCTGCAGCTGAAGGCCGGTGACGGCGTCGCGGTGTCGGACGAGTCGAAGCTGGTGCTCGAGGCCTCCGAGCCCGTCGAGGCGCTGCTCTTCGACCTCGCCTGAGGCTGCCTCCCGGGCGGTGGAGCGTGCGGGCCCCCCTTCGGGGCCCGCCTTGACGCTCCCTGCCCGGGCCCTCACCTCACAGGGACCCCCATCCAGGAGAGCGCCATGGCGAAGGTGAAGCTCGCGGTCATCTACTACAGCGCAACGGGCGTGACGTATCAGCAGGCGCTCGCCGTCGAGGAGGGCGCCAAGGCCGCGGGCGCCGAGGTGCGGCTGCGCAAGGTGAAGGAGCTCGCGCCGGACCAGGCCATCCAGAGCAACCAGGGCTGGAGCAAGCACCGCACCGAGACGCAGCACGTGCCGGAGGCGACGAACGACGACCTCACCTGGGCGGACGCCATCATCTTCGGCACCCCCACGCGCTACGGCCTGCCCAGCGCGCAGCTCAAGCAGTTCATCGACGGCACCGGAGGCCTGTGGGCGAAGGGGGCGCTGGTGAACAAGGTGATGAGCAGCTTCACCTCCACCGCGACGAAGCACGGCGGCCAGGAGACGACCCTCGTCGCGCTCAACAACGTCTTCTACCACTGGGGCGCCATCATCGTGGCGCCCGGCTACGTGGACCCCATCCAGTTCGAGGCGGGCAACCCCTACGGCGCGAGCCACGTCTCGGCCAACGGCACCATCCCGCCGGACGAGACGGCGAAGAAGGCGGCGCGCTTCCAGGCGAGGCGCGTCGTGGAAGTCACCGCGCAGCTGCTCGCCGGCCGCAGCGCACAGACCTGAGAGAATAAGGTTCCCCCGACATGACCCCGCGCCTGCACCAGCCCAGCGAGCCCTCCGCAGCCCCCGAGTCCGTCATCGTCGCCCCCACGCGGGACCTGGGGGACGGCTTTCGCGTGCGGCGCGCGCTGCCCAGCGCGCGCCGGCGCATGGTGGGCCCCTTCGTCTTCTTCGACCAGATGGGCCCCACGGCCTTCGGGGCGGGGCAGGGGCTGGACGTGCGACCGCACCCGCACATCGGGCTCGCGACGGTGACCTACCTCTTCGAGGGGGAGATCCTCCACCGCGACAGCCTGGGCAGCGTGCAGCGCATCCAGCCGGGCGCGGTGAACTGGATGACGGCGGGGCAGGGCATCGTGCACTCCGAGCGCAGCGCGCCGGACGTGCGCGCCGCGGGCGGCCCGCTCTTCGGCATCCAGCTGTGGGTGGCGCTGCCGAAGAACGAGGAGGAGCGCGCGCCGGAGTTCACCCACACGCCCGAGGCCGCGCTGCCGGTGCTCGAGGACACGGGCGTGCACCTGCGCGTCATCCTCGGGGCGCTGCACGGGGCGCGCTCGCCGGTGCAGGTGTACTCGGACATGTTCTACGCCGCCGCCACGCTGCAGCCCGGCGCGCGCGTGGCGCTGCCGCCCAGCCACGACGAGCGCGCGGTGTACGTGGCCGAGGGCGGCGCGGTGGTGGCTGGCGAGCGCTTCGAGCCGGGCGCGCTGCTGCTGTTCCGCAAGGGTGACCCCGTGGTGCTCGAAGCGGAGAAGGACGCGCGCACGCCCGCACGCCTGCTGCTGCTGGGCGGCGAGACGATGGACGGCCCGCGCCACCTCTTCTGGAACTTCGTGGCCAGCTCCCCCGAGCGCCTCGAGCGGGCGAAGGCGGACTGGCGTGGCGGGCGCTTCCCCTCCGTGCCCGGCGAGACGGAGTTCATTCCCCTGCCGGACGACCCGCCCCCGGTGCGCTACCCCTGATCCACCCACGCCGCGCGCCGGCGGCTCCCGGCGGGCGGCTGTCGCGCAGCGAACAGGTCGCGGCGCCTGGCTGCCTGGTTTGCGAGCGATGGCGCTCCGGACGGCGTGTCCGCCGTTGTGGAGGCGGCGGCCGCCCGGTATTCGAAGGACCGCATGCCCTGCCCGGCGCTCCCCCGCCACGTCCTGACGATGCGCCCGCCGCGGCAGAGCGGAGCCGTGGGTGGCTAGGCCCTCGCGCCCCAAGCTCCCCGCGCTGCCCCCGCGCGCCGGCTGGCGTACGCCTGTCGCCGGGCGCCCGCTCTCGGCCGCCGCCGCGCGCACGGCCGAGCCCGAGCGCGAGGCCTCGGGGGAGCCGCGCGCGGGCGGGGGCGGCGGCGAGGCGAGCGTGCTGCTGGTGGACGACAACCCGGCGAACCTGCTCGCGCTGGAGGCGGTGCTCGAGCCGCTGGGGGCGCGGCTGCACAAGGTGGAGAGCGGCGAGGAGGCGCTGCGGGCGCTGCTCAAGGAGGACTACGCCGTCATCCTGCTGGACGTGCAGATGGCGGGCCTGAGCGGCTTCGAGACGGCGCAGCTCATCAAGGGGCGCGAGAAGACGCGCCACGTGCCCATCATCTTCCTCACCGCCTACGGGCGCGACGACGCGCAGGTGGTGGCCGGCTACGCGCAAGGCGCCGTGGACTTCCTGCAGAAGCCCTACGTGCCGGAGATCCTCCGCTCGAAGGTGGGCGTGTTCGTGGAGCTGTACCGCGCGCGCGAGCAGGTGCGCCGCCAGGCGCTCGCGCTGCGCGAGCAGGAGCGGCGCGCGGCGCAAGAGGCGGAGCTCGCGACCCAGCACGTGGCGCGGCTCAAGAGCGTGAGCGCGGCGCTCTCCGGCGCGCTCACCCCCGAGCAGGTGGCTGAGGTGGTGATGGAGCAGGGGCGCCGCGCGCTGGGCGCCATCCTGGCCAGCGTGGTGCGCTTCACCCCGGACGGGCGCGAGCTGGAGATCGTGGGCACGCTCGGCATCGACGCGCCCACCCAGGACTTCTACCGCCGCTTCTCCGTGGACACGCCGGTGCCCATCGCGGACGCGGCGCGCACCGGCGAGCCCGTGCTGCTGGAGACCCCCGAGGAGCGCGAGCGGCGCTATCCGCACATCCCGCGCACCCAGGACATCACCCTCACGGGTGCGTGGGCGAGCCTGCCGCTGTGGGTGGAGGGCCGGCCGCTGGGGGCGCTGGGCTTCGTGTTCGCCGAGCCGCGCCGCTTCAGCGCGCTCGAGCTGGACCTGATGCAGTCGCTCGGCCAGCAGTGCGCGCAGGCCTTCGAGCGCGGCCGCCTCTACGCCGCCGAGCGCCACGCGCGCGAGGAGGCGCAGGCGGCCGAGGCGCGCATGAAGCTGCTCGCCGAGGCCTCGCAGGCGGTGAGCGAGGCGGAGCTGGACCTGCGCTCGGTGCTGCAGACCCTCGCGCGCCAGGCCTCCGAGCAGCTCGCGTGCCGCACCATGGTCAGCGTGCTCTCGGCCAACGGGCGGCGCCTGGACCTCGTCGCGAACCACAGCCCGGACCCGACGGACGCGGCGCTGCTCGCCCAGCTCATGCGCGCGCACCCGCCCGCGATGGGCGAGGGCCTGGCGGGCGTGGTCGCGCAGACGGGGCGGCCCGTGCTCATCCCCCGGGTGGACACCGCGCAGCTGCAGGCGAGCATGAAGCGGGAGCTCACGCCCTACGCCGAGCGCTATCCCGTGCACAGCCTCATCGTGCTCCCGCTCTTTCGCCAGGGGCGGCTGGTGGGCGTGATGCACGCGATGCGCGGGCAGGAGAGCGCCGTCCCCTTCGACGCGGAGGACCTGAGCTTCCTCCAGGCGCTCGCCAGCCGCGCCGCGCTCGCGGTGGAGAACGCGCGGCTGTTCAGCGAGCTGCGCACGAACGCGAGCCAGCTCGAGCTCGCGCTGGACACGGCGGCCCTGGGCACCTGGCACTTCGACGTGCACGCGAACCAGCTCACCTGGGATGCGCGCTGCAAGGCCATGTTCGGCTTCGCGCCGGACGTGCCGGTGGACTACGAGATGTTCCTCTCGCGCCTGCACCCGGAGGACCGCGCGCGCGTGCACCGCGACTACGAGCGCGCCTTCGACCCGGCGGGTGGCGGCGAGTACGCGTGCGAGTTCCGCGTGGTGCTCCCGGCGGCCGGTCAGGTGCGCTGGCTGCGCGCGCTGGGGCGCTGCCTCTTCGAGGCCGGGCGCCCGGTGCGCTTCGTGGGCACGCAGCAGGACATCACCCGGCAGAAGCAGGAGGAGGCCGAGCAGCGCGCGCGCAGCGAGTTCGAGCAGCAGCTGCTCGGCATCGTGGGCCACGACCTGCGCAACCCGCTCTCCGCCATCCTGATGAGCGCCGCCGTGCTGCGCACGCGCGTGACGGACGAGCGCGCGCTCAAGCCGGTGGGCCGCATCATCCAGAGCGCCGAGCGCGCGACCCGCATCACGCACGACCTGCTGGACCTCACCCAGGCGCGCCTGGGCGGCGGCATCCCGGTGCACCGCCGGCCGGTGGACGTGCACGAGCTGGCGCGCACGGTGGTGGAGGAGCACCAGGCGAGCCACCCCGCGCGCGAGCTGCGCTTCCGCTCGGAGGGGGACGGCGGCGGCCGCTTCGACGGGGACCGCCTCGCGCAGGTGGTGGCGAACCTGCTGGGCAACGCGCTCGCCTACAGCCCCGCGGACACGCCCGTGAGCGTCTCCACGCGCGGCGAAGCGGATGCCGTGGTGCTCGAGGTGCACAACACCGGGGAGCCCATCCCCGACGACGTGCGCCCCGACCTCTTCGAGCCCTTCAAGCGCGGCGCGCCGAGCCAGGAGTCCAACCCGCGCAAGAGCCTGGGGCTGGGGCTCTTCATCGTGGAGCGCATCGTGAGCGCCCACGGCGGGCGCATCGACTGCACCTCGGACAGCGCGGACGGCACCCGCTTCACCGTGCGCCTCCCCCGCGCCTGAGTCCTCCCTCTCCCCCTGGGAGAGGGTCGGGGTGAGGGTGCCGGGCGAAGCTGCGTGACAGCCCTCCCGTCGCCAGGCGAGCCGCCGTCAACCGCCCGCCCGCTCGCCTGCCCACCATTCATCCAACCCAGTCAAATCAACGCCTTGGGCGGGGTATGCCCTTCGTATACCCGCTCTCAAGATAATCCGCATTGCGGACTATCGTCACCTGGGTATATCTCTGCTCCGGGTAGTGGAGCCCCTTTTTTCAGGCCCAGGCGCCGTCTGGCCGCCGGGCCGAAGTGAGCAGAGACCGTGAGCAAGAGCGTGGGTGTGAAGGCAGTGCTGGCGGCGGCGGTGGTGATGGTCGGCGTGGGCGCGGCGGGCTGTGGGCGCGGCGAGAAGCCGGCGCTGCCCCCGGCGGACGCGGCGGCGGCGAGCGCGCAGGCGAGCAGCGCGGTGGGCGTGCGCGCGCTCACCCCGGCGACGAAGCTGGAGGCCAGCGTGCTGCAGGCGACCGGCACGGTGCGCTCGAAGCAGGAGGCCACGCTCAGCGCGCAGGCGAGCGGCACGCTCACGCTGGTGAAGGTGAAGGTCGGCGACCGGGTGAAGAAGGGTCAGCTGCTCGCGCAGCTGGACACCAGCAACGTGCGCATCGCGGTGGAGCAGGCGCGCGCGGCGAAGGCGGCGGCGGACGCGTCGCTGGACGGCGCCACCACCGAGGTGCAGCGCGCCCGCACGCTGGCCACCGGCGGCAGCCTCGCGCGCGCGGGGCTGGACAAGGCGGAGGTGGGCTTCCGCCAGGCCACCGCGCAGGCCGCCCAGGCGGCCGCGGCGCTGAAGAACGCCGAGGAGCTGCTGCGCGACACCGGCATCTACGCCCCCTTCGACGGCGTCATCACGGCGCGCAACAAGAACGTGGGTGACTACGTCGCCATGACCCCGCCCACGGCCATCTTCGGCCTCGTGGACACCGACTCGCTCGAGGTGCGCGCGCTGGTGCCCGAGGCGGTGGTGGACCGCGTGAAGGTGGGCAGCGTGGTGCAGGGCACGCTCAACCCCTCCGGCGCGCGCTTCAGCGCGAAGGTGAGGAACCTGGGCGCGGTCATCGACCCGCAGAGCCGCACCGTGGAGGTGCTCGCGGACGTGCTGCCCAGCAAGGACGGCACCGTGCTGCGCGCCGGCGCCCTCGCCGAGCTGGATTTCAGCGCGGCGCTCGGCACGGACGGCGCAGGCTCCAAGGACGCCGCTCCCGCCCTCTCCGCGGGCCTCTTCCTCCCGGCGCAGGCGGTGAGCGCGAAGGGGGAGCAGGGCTACGTGTGGGTGGTGCAGGACGGCAAGGCGGTGCGCCGCGACGTGAAGGTGCAGCGCGTGCTGCCCGGCTACGTGCGCGTGCTCGCGGGCCTCGAGGCGAAGGACCAGGTGGTCGCCGACGCGAGCCTCCCCTTGCAGGACGGCACGGCGCTGCAGGTCGTGCAGTAACCCTCTTCTGACTTCTCCGGACGCACGCACATGCTCAAGACCTTCATCCAGCGTCCCATCTTCACCGCCATGCTCATGGCGGCGATCGTGGTGTTCGGCCTCAACGCGTACCCGAAGATCGGCGTGGACCAGTTCCCCGACGTCGACTTCCCCGTGGTCACGGTGACCACCATCCTCCCGGGCTCGGACCCCGAGAGCATCGAGAAGAACATCTCCGACCCGCTCGAGGAGGCGCTCAACACGCTCAACGGCGTGGACGAGCTGCGCTCGGTGAACCTCGAGTCGGTGAGCCAGATCATCGTCACCTTCAAGCTGGGCACCAACGTGGACGTGGCGGCGCAGGACGTGCGCGACCGCGTGCAGGCCACGACGCGCCAGCTGCCCGCCGAGATCGAGACCCCGGTGGTCGAGAAGTTCGACATCGGCGCCGCGCCCATCATGACGCTCAGCCTCTCCGGTCCCCTGCCCATCCAGGAGCTGACCAAGACGGCCGAGGACGTGGTGAAGCCGGGCCTGCAGAAGCAGGCGGGCGTGGGCAGCATCGACGTGACGGGTGGCCGCGAGCGCGAGATCCAGCTCGTGGTGGACCCGCAGCGGCTGCGCGGCTACGGGCTCGCCGTCAGCGACGTGAGCCAGGCGGTGAAGGCGCAGAGCCTGGACATCCCGGGCGGGCGCGCGACCTCGGGCGGCAAGGAGCGCATCGTCCGCCTGACGGCGGAGGCGAAGAGCGTGGAGGAGATCCGCAACCTCATCATCGCGAGCCCCAACGGTGCGCCGGTGCGCGTGCGCGACGTGGCGGACGTGGTGGACGGCCCGGAGGAGGCGCGCGGCCTCGCGCGCTCGGACACCGGCAGCGCCGTGGCGCTCATCCTGCGCAAGCAGTCCGGCGCGAACACCGTGCAGGTGGCGGAGAACGTGAAGGAGAGCCTCGAGGAGCTCAACAGCCAGCTGCCCAAGGGCGTGAAGGTCTCGATGGTGAGCGACAACAGCCGCTTCATCAAGGCCTCCATCCACGCGGTGCAGGAGGACATGATCCTCGGCGGCATCCTCGCGGTGCTCATCGTCTTCGTGTTCCTGCGCAACCTGCGCTCGACCATCGTCGCGGCCATCGCGCTGCCGGTGTCGGTCATCGGCACCTTCGCGGTGATGGCGGCGATGCACTTCACCTTCAACGTGATCACGATGCTCGCGCTCACGCTGAGCATCGGCCTGCTCATCGACGACGCCATCGTGGTCATCGAGAACATCGTGCGCCTGCTCGAGGAGGGGAAGACCCCGCGCGAGGCGGCGCTCGAGGGCGCGGGTCAGATCGCCGTCGCGGTGCTCGCGGTGACGCTCTCCATCGTGGCGGTGTTCGTGCCGGTGGCCTTCATGGACGGCCTCATCGGCCAGTTCTTCTACCAGTTCGGCGTCACGGTGGCGGTGGCGGTGCTCATCTCCTACGCCGTGTCCATGACGCTCACCCCCATGCTCAGCAGCCGCATGCTGAGCTCGCATCACGGCGGCCCCACGAACCGCGTGAGCGCGGCGGTGGAGCGCGCGCTGGTGGGCCTGGAGCGCTGGTACCAGGGCGTGCTCGCCAAGGTGCTCAACCGCCGCGGCCTGGTGATGCTGGTGGCGGTGGGCGTGCTCGTCCTCACCTTCGGGATGGCGCGCTTCCTCAAGTTCACCTTCATCCCGGCGCAGGACAACGCGAACGTGAAGGTGACGGTGGAGCTGCCCATCGGCTCCACGCTGCAGCAGACGGAGGGCGAGCTGAACCAGCTCGCGGCGCAGGTGCGCAAGATGCCGGGCGTGAAGGACACCTTCGCCACGGCGGGCGGCGGCACGCTCGAGGAGGTGCACAAGGGCGAGCTGCTGGTGAACCTGGTGGACGTGACCCAGCGCGGCTACAACCAGGAGCAGTTCAAGACCTACCTGCGCCAGGTGCTCCCGCGCCGGCCGGGCGTGAACCTGGGCGTGCAGGACGTGGCCGCGGTGAGCGGCGGCGGCAACCGCAGCCAGCAGATCCAGTTCAACATCCGCGGCGACAACTGGGACGAGGTGGTGAAGAGCAGCGAGAAGGTGATGGCGGCGATGAAGGCCAACAAGGGCCTCACCGACGTGGACACCACCTACCGCAGCGGCAAGCCCCAGTACGACGTGGAGCTGGACCGCGAGCGCGCCGCGCAGCTCGGCGTTCCGGCCGCGCAGCTGGGCAGCACGCTGCGCGCCTTCCTCGGCCGCGACAAGTTCGCGGACTACCGCGAGGGCGGCGACACCTACGAGGTGAAGCTGCGCCTCTCCGACGAGACGCTCGCCAGCGCGGACGCGCTGGGCCAGCTCACCGTGCGCGCGGCGAACGGCCAGCTGGTGGAGCTGCGCAACGTGGCGAAGATCACCCCCGCGGAAGGCCCCGTGCAGATCGACCGCCAGAGCCAGAAGCGGCAGATCACCCTGCTCGCGAACCTCGCGCCCGGCTACAGCCTCGGCGAGGGCATGGCCTTCCTCACCGGCTACGCGCAGAAGGAGCTGCCCAAGACGGTCATCGCGGACTTCGCCGGCAACGCGAAGGAGATGGCCAAGACGGGCATCGCCTTCGTCACCGCGCTGCTCCTGGGCATCGTGCTGCTCTACATGATCCTCGCCGCGCAGTTCGAGAGCCTGGTGCACCCCTTCACCATCATGCTGTCCCTGCCCTTCGCGTTCATCGGCGCCATCGGGGCGCTGCTGCTCACCGGCCAGTTCATGAGCATGTTCGCGATGATCGGCGTCATCATGCTGATGGGCCTGGTGGTGAAGAACGGCATCCTGCTGGTGGACTTCACCCAGCAGATGCGCGCCCAGGGCAAGAGCGCGCGCGAGGCGCTGCTGCACGCCTCTCCGCTGCGCCTGCGCCCCATCCTCATGACCACCATCGCGATGATCGCCGGCATGGTGCCGGTGGCGCTCGCGCGCGGCAACGGCGCCGAGACGCGCGTGCCCATGGCGCTGGTCATCATCGGCGGCCTCATCACCTCCACCGTCCTCACGCTGGTGGTGGTGCCGGTGGTGTACTCGCTGCTGGACGGCGTGAGCCAGCGCTTCTCCCGCCGCGGCAAGAAGGGCGGCAAGGGCAAGGGCGGCACCACCCACCTGCACACGCGTGAGCCCGCGGCGAACGACGCGGACGTGGCGCTGCCCGGCAACGTCGCCGCGGCCACCTCCCTGGAGGGCGCATGATGAAGGACGACACAGCTCCCCGCCCCAGCGCGGACGCCCAGCAGCTGCACGAGCTGCTGGTGGACCTGGGGCGCCACCGCTCGCTGCGCGACCCCATCGGCACGCTGTGCGAGGACCTGCAGCTCACCCACCCCCAGGCCCACACGATTCTCTGGCTGGGGGAGGAGGGCGCGCTCACCATGGGCGTGCTCGCGCGGCGCGCCGGCATCACCGAGAAGACCATCACCGGCGTCATCGACCGGCTCGAGACGATGGGGCTGGTGGAGCGGCTGCGCTCCGCGGAGGACCGGCGCGCGGTGAGCGCCCACCTCACGGCGAAGGGCCAGGAGCTCTACGCCCAGATGCGCAGCCACATGAACGACGGGCTGGACCAGCTGCTCTCCTTCCTCGAGCCGGACGACCGCTGCGCCCTCTTCGGGCTGCTGCAGCGCCTGGTGCAGCGGCTCAAGGCGCGCGCCTCCGTGGCGTGCGCCGCGGGCGCTACCCCCGGGTCCAAGACCGCCACCGATCCCTAGTCTCCCCAGGCTTGCTAGACACGGCCTGCCACCTTTCCGAAGGACCGCCTCTCCTATGATGACCCCCTCCCTCCTGCTCGGCGCGCTGCTCTCCCAGGCGCCCGTCGCCCCTCGAGCCCCGGCCGCGCAGCAGCAGCCCCCCGCGGCGGCGCAGGCCCCGGCCGCCCAGGGCCCCGCGAGCGAGCAGCCCACGACCCGCGCGACCATTCCCCCCGCGGCCCTGCCGGTGCTCTCCTTCGAGACCGCGCTGATGCAGGCCGAGCGGCAGAACCCGGACCTGGAGGCGGCGCGCGCGCGCCTGCGCCAGGCGCAGACGCTGGGCGCGCAGGCCTGGAGCGGCTACCTGCCGCAGGTGCAGGCCCAGGGAGGCCTCACCCACAACTCCACCGAGGCCACGCTCACCCAGCCCACGCGCTACGTCGTGCGCGACACGGGCGCCCCCACCAGCGCGCCCAACGACCCGAACCAGCCGGTGGGCCCGAACAACCCCGCGGGCACGCCCACCAACTTCGAGGCCGTGGGCTCGGACTTCCTCAGCATCCCCATCCAGAAGCGCAACCAGCTCGCCGGGCAGCTCACTGCGAGCCAGGGCATCTTCGTGCCCGAGCTCTTCCCCGCCATCAAGAACGCCTACCTCGCGGAGAAGGTGAGCGAGCTCACCGTGGAGAACGTGCGGCGCGAGCTGCTCTTCGGCGTGGCGCGCGCGTACCTGGGCGCGGCCTCCCTGCGCGAGAGCATCGCGGTGCAGGAGCAGTTGCTCGAGGTGCGCCGCGGCTTCGAGAAGGACGCGCAGGCGCGCTTCAGCGTGGGCGACGTGGCGAAGATCGCCGTGCTGCGCGCGAGCCTGGACCGCACCCGCGCCGAGCAGGACCTGGTGCGCAGCCGCAACTCCTACGAGGCCGCGAAGAGCAGCCTCGCGGCGCTGCTGGGCCGCCCGGTGGACTTCGACGTGGCGCCCCCCTCGGGCGAGGGTGTGCCCGTGCCCGAGCAGGCGAAGGACGCCGCGCAGGCGGAGAAGACCGCGCTGGACCAGCGGCCGGACCTCGCGGCCGCGCGCACCGGCGTGCAGCTCGCGTACGGGCAGCGCCAGCGCGTCACCGCGCGCTACCTGCCCAGCGTGGTGGCCACCGGCGCCTTCCTCGCGAGCAACTCGGCGGGCTTCACCGGCGCGAGCACCAGCTGGAACATCGGCCTGGGCGTGCAGTGGAAGATCTTCGACGGCGGCCTGCGCGAGGCCCAGCTGCGCGAGGCCAACGGCCGCATCGCCGAGGCCAAGGCCACCCAGCGCGCGAACGAGGAGCGGGTGCGCGACGAGGTGCGCCGCGCGCGGCTCGACCTCGAGAGCGCCGAGGCGAACCAGGTGAAGGCGGACGAGCAGGTGAAGCTCGCGCGCGAGAGCGCCCAGCTGGTGAAGAACAACTTCGAGGCGGGCGTGGCCACCTACCTCGAGGTGACGGACGCGAACACCAGCCTCTCCGGCGCGGAGCTCACCGCGGTGAACGAGGCGCTCAACGTGCGCCTCGCCCGCCTCGCGCTGGCGCGCGCCGTGGGGCTCTTCGACCCCACGCAGGGTGACACCGCCGCCCGCTAGCGGTGTTTCTGGAGCAACCCCGAATTCGGCTGCACATCGGAGCCCGCGTCATGCGCCCACTCGCCGCACTGAAGCTCCTGGCCGTCCTGCTGCTCGCTCCGGCCGGGTCTGCCCTCGCAGGCCCGCTGCAGACCCACTTCGACCCGGCCGACACCTGGAGCGAGAACTTCACCTTCCAGGTGGACCTCTCGGACGGCGGCTACCTGTGGGCGCAGATGGCCTTCACCAACATCGGGCCGGGCAGCGGCACGGGGGTGTGCCGGGTGGTGGTGCGCCGCCCGGGCCGCGAGGCCTTCACGGCGCAGACGCGCGTGAGCCGCAAGGGCTGGGCCTACGCGCCGGACGACGGCAAGGGCGTGGACCGGCTGGTGATGGACGACGGCGCCTGCGAGGCGTACGGCGGCGAGAACCCCGGCCTGCGCGTGGCGCTGGACGGCCAGAAGGTGGAGCTGCGCTTCGCGCATGCCTTCGTGCCGGTGGTGCCGCCGGGCGGCGAGGTGACGGTGCCCAGCGGGCGCACCTACCGCTCGGAGATCCTCCAGCCCTTCGGTGACGTGGACGTGCTGCTGGAGGGCCCCAAGGTGGCCAAGGCCCCCGAGCAGCTGAAGGGCGGCGCCTACGTGGACCACAACCGCTCCACCGCGAAGCCCACCGAGCTCGCGAGCCGCTGGGTGCGCTTCCGCGCCCTGCGCGCGAGCCCGCACCTCATCATGCTCGCGCGCGAGACGCCCGAGGGCGCCCTGGGCCACGCCTACGTGTGGCGCGAGGGCGAGCAGCCCCAGGCGCTGGAGGGGATGAAGATCATCCGCCAGGGCGAGGGCACCGCCACCTCCTGGCGCGCGGACTTCACGGCGGCAGGGCAGGTGAGCAGCACCGGGCTCATCTCGCGCAGCGCGCCCGTGCAGGAGCTGGGCATCCTGGGCAGCATGCTCAAGCCGCTGCTCGGCTCTCCGGTGAGCTACACGCACCGCGCGCTGCTGCAGCGCGAGGGCGCGGCCGCACTGCCCGGCCTGCTCGAAGTGTCGGTCCAGGAGAACTGAGCCTCCGCATGCGCGCCGCCCGGCCCCTCGCGCTCGCGTGCGCGTGCAGCGGTGCGCTGTGTGGCGCCGGGGCGCGCGCAGGTGAGGTCGCGGCGGCGCAGGCCTCCGGGGCACCTTCTTCCGCGACGTCGGCGCCCTCCACTTCGGGTGCGCCCGCCCCCGCCGTGCCAGCGGCCGCCGAGGCCGGCGCGCGTGTTCCCGCAGTGCCAACGGCCGCTGGGCGTGGCGCTCCTTCGCTCGCAGTGCCAGTGCCTGCCGCTGCGACGATGCCCTCTGCGGCGCCCACCGCTGACCGCATCGCCCAGCGCGCCGTGGAGCTCACCGTCGCGCGCATCGAGGTCGCGGGCAACGCGCGCACGCGCACCTCGGTGATTCGCCAGGCGATGCGGGTGAGCGAGGGCGACGCGCTGGAGCCCGGCGCGCCGGCGGAGCTGGAGCGGCGGCTGCTCAACCTGCGCCTCTTCCGCTCGGCGCGCGTGGAGCTGCGGCCGGAGGGCGCGGGCGCGGTGCTGCACGTGCAGGTGGAGGAGCGCTGGACGCTGCTGCCCATCCCCTTCTACTCGCGCTCGGAGGGGCGCTGGGCGGTGGGCCTCTATGCGGTGGAGTCCAACCTTCTGGGGCTGCGCAAGCTGTTGGTGCTGGGCGGCTCCTACTCCAACCGCGGCGGCTCGCTCTTCGGCCTCTACCGCGACCCGGGCATCCGCGGCACCCGCTGGACCACGAGCCTCACCGCGCTCTACGCGGACACGGACCGCGAGCACGTGCCCGCGGACGTGACGCTGGACCGCTACACCGACCGGCGCCTGGATGCGGGCGGCCTCGTGGGCTACCAGCTCACGCCCGAGCTCAACGTGGCCGCGGGCGGCTTCGCGCTCGTCAACCGCACCGCGCAACTGCCGGACGGCGCGCCGCCTCCGGGGCGCAGCGAGGCCTACGGCCCGCAGCTCGCGCTGGACTGGGCGGGGCAGGACTACCGCGTCTACTTCAACGAGGGGCTCGCGGTGCGCGCGCGCCTGCGCGAGGCGCTCTCCGCGCTGGGCTCGATGCGCCCCTACCGCCAGCTGTCGCTCGCCGCGAGCTACACGCTGTCGGCCTTCCGCGACCACGCGCTCAGCTTCACCGGCGCCTTCGACGTCTCGCACGGAGACCCGGTGCTGGACGCGCTGCAGCTCGGTGGGCGCCCGGGCACGCGCGGCTTCGTGCAGGGCGGGCTGTGGGCCTCGGAGGCGGCGAGCCTGGCGAGCGAGTACCAGGTGCCGCTGTGGCGCCCGCGCTGGGGCACCCTCACCGCGCAGGCCTTCCTGGACGTGGGGGTGGCGCGCTGGCAGGGAACGTCCACCTCGTACGCGGCGCCGGGGTTGGGGATGCGCATCTACCTGCACAACGTGGCGGTGCCGGCGCTCGGCGTGGACGTGGCGCGTGCGCCGCTCACCGGCAAGCCCACCGTCAGCGTGGCCGCGGGGCTCTCGCTGTGAGGTCCCGCATGCGTCCCTCCCTGCACGCCCTCGCCTTCGCGCTGCTGCTGCTCGCCGGAGCGGCCGCGCACGCCGAGGTGAAGGTTGAGTTTGAAGCGCCGGTCAATCTCTTCCTCGACCGCTCACTCATCCTCTTCTCGCCCACGCCCATCCGCCGCTACGGCGACCCGCAGTCGCCCTCGCCGCTGCTCTTCGAGGCGCAGGTGGCGCCCAACCTCTTCTTCCCCCAGCTCTCCGCGGGCGACATCCGCAAGCCCTCGGGCGAGTGGGTGTTCACGGCCATCCTCACCCCGCACATCACGCTGCGGATGCTCAACGAGAAGTCGAGCCCGGTCATCCCGCCCTCGTTCATGCCCAAGGTGACCTTCCAGTTCCTGCGCCTGCGGCTGCTGGACCCCACGCCGGGTGGGCATCGGCGCGCCCTCGCGCTGGGGGCGCACGTCATCGTCGGCCACTACTCCAATGGGCAGGCGGGCTGCTTCTTCGCGAGCCAGGCGGGCACCGACCCGGACTGCACGCCCGAGGACGGCGAGCCGCCGCTCAACGAGACCGCCGGCGACTTCTCCACCAACTTCGTGCGCTGGGAGCTGCACGGGCGGCTCGCCTTCGACCTGGATGGCGCGTCGATGACGGGCTGGGTGGTGGGCGGCCACGCCGGCTTCGAGCGCAATCTCTCCATCGGGCCGGGCGGCATCACCGAGCAGATCCGCGGCGTGTACGGAGACAGCCACGCAGACGTCGCGCTGCTCGGCGAGCGGCTGTGGAGCGGGCACCGCCTCCACCTGGAGGCCACGCTCTCGCGCCCCTTCGGCGGCGTGGAGGGGCAGGGCCCCACGGTGCGCGTGGAGGCGCTCGCCGCCCCGCACTGGGCCGCGGGCTTCGGGCTCTACGCGCGCTACGTGGGCGGGCGCGACTACTACAACATCCTCTTCCTCGAGCCCGTGCACCTCTGGCAGTTCGGGCTCTCGTTCGAGCTGGGGCCCGGCGCGCGCCTGCGCGAGGCCGTCACCCAGCACGCCAGCAACCATCCCTGACGTTTGCTTCGAAAAGGAGACGCAGTTGAAGACCTATGTGCGCCACAGCGCGGGGCGGATGTTCGACAACCCGGTGCTCGAGTGGGGGAGCAAGATTCACCCCGCCACGCCATTCGTCGTCTACGGGCCGCTGGTGCTGGGGCTTCTGGCCTGGGGCTTCGTCCGCGGCCCCCTGCACGTGGCCTCCAGCGCCCTGCTGTTCGCCGTGGGGTACGTGGCCTGGCAGCTGATGGAGTACGGGCTGCACCGCGGCTTCTTCCACTGGGAGGGCAATGGGCCCTTCACCCGGCGGGTGCACGCCGTCATCCACGGCTACCACCACACCTACCCGGATGACGGCCAGCGCCTCGTCATGCCGCTGGGGGCGAGCGTGCCCCTGGCCCTCGTCATTGGCGGAGGGCTCTACCTCCTGCACGCCCCCCACCTGACGCTGCCCTTCTTCTGCGGCCTCGTCACGGGCTACATGGCCTACGACTTCATCCACTACCGCGTCCACCACGGGGGGCTGCCGGGCGCCTGGGGCAAGGAGCTGCGGGCGCGCCACATGGCGCACCACTTCAACACCCCGGACAAGAACTTCGGCATCAGCCACATGTACCTGGACGTCCTCTTCGGCACCCTGCGCCAGCGGCCCCAGCGCGACGCGACGCCGCTCGCCTGAAGCCAGGGCGTGCGGGCTGGAGGGCCCGACCGGGGACCGAGGGGCTGCGCATGCGCGCTGCGTCGACGCATCTTCAGGCGCTCGGACGCATCGAAAGGACATGGCTCCCATGAACCCCATCACCCCGCCCCTGAAGCCCGGCCAGAAGCATGTCATCGTGGTCGGCGCGGGCTTCGCAGGCCTCTCGGCTGCCAAGCAGCTGTGCAAGCACCCGGGGCTGCACGTGACCGTGGTGGACCAGCGCAACCACCACCTCTTCCAGCCGCTGCTCTACCAGGTGGCCACGGCGGGGCTGAACCCGTCGGACATCGCGGTGCCCATCCGCTCGCAGTTCGCGGGGGCGACGAACGTGTCGGTGCATCTGGGACGGGTGACCGAGGTGAACCTGCGCGAGAAGTGGGTGGGCGGTGAGGGCGACGTGCGCCTGCGCTACGACTACCTGGTGCTCGCGGGCGGCGCGCAGCACAGCTACTTCGGCAAGCCGCAGTGGGAGGAGTTCGCGCCCGGGCTCAAGACGCTGGAGCAGGCCACGGAGATCCGCCGCCGCATCCTGCGCGCCTTCGAGGAGGCGGAGAACGAGCTGGACCCCCAGCGCCAGCGCGCGCTGCTCAACTTCGTGGTGGTGGGCGCGGGGCCCACGGGCGTGGAGATGGCCGGCGCCATCGCGGACATCAGCCGCACGGTGCTGGTGAAGGACTTCCGGCGCATCAACCCGCGCGATGCGCGCGTGGTGCTGCTCGAGGCCGGGCCGCGGCTGCTGCCCTCCTTCAGTGAGAAGCTGGGCACGCACGCGGGCAAGGACCTGCAGGCGCTGGGCGTGGAGGTGCGGCTCGGCGCGCGCGTGACGGGTGTGGACGCGGAGGGCGTGAGCCTCGGCGAGGAGCGCATCGCCGCGCGCACCGTCATCTGGGCTGCGGGCGTGGAGGCCGAGCGCCTCACCCGCGTGCTGGGCGTGGAGCTGGATCGCGCGGGGCGCGTGAAGGTGGAGCCGGACCTGAGCCTGCCGGGCTTCCCGGACGCGTTCGCGGTGGGAGACCTCGCGCACGTGGAGATCAAGGGGCAGCTGGTACCCGGCGTGGCGCCGGCGGCCATCCAGATGGGCGAGGCGGCGGCGCGCAACGTGGTCGCGTCCATCTCGGGGCGCGCGCGTGCGCCCTTCCGCTACAAGGACAAGGGCGCCATGGCCACCATCGGCAAGCACCGCGCGATCGCCGAGACGGGCAAGCTCAAGCTCACCGGCTACCCCGCGTGGGTCGCGTGGCTCTTCGTCCACATCTTCTATCTGATCGGGTTCAAGAACCGCGCGACGGTGTTCACCGAGTGGACGTGGAACTACCTCTTCTCCCGGCGCGGCGCGCGCCTCATCACCGAGCGCGACTGGCGCCTGCGTCCGGCGCTGCCCGCGGCGCGCCCCACCGCGGCGCCGCGCATCGACACCGCGGGCGCACCGGCCACCGTGGGCCAGCAGCCCGGCGAGCGCGGCGTGGAGGGTGCGCGCGGCACGGACTCCCCGCGCGTGGGGCCGACCTGGAGCTGAGCGCGCGCGTCAGCGGGTGGAGGCAGCGGGGACCATCAGGCCGCGGTTGAGGTTGCTCTGGAGCGCGGCCACCAGCGCCTCCAGCTCGACGGGGCGCAGCTTGAGCTCGAGGTAGGTGAACGCGCCCGTGCACTGGAGGGTGAGCGCGTGCTCGGCGCCGTGGACCACGAGCCCGGTCACGATGCGCGAGTGCACGAGCGCGCGCCGCTGAGCCGATGCCTCCTTCTGCGTGCGGAAGAGCGCGACGGGAGGCTGGGGCATGCCGATGAGCTGGCGCATCAGGAGCACGGCTGCGCGGTCGGTGATCCACACGTCGGCCACCATCCACCTCTTCCCCGCGCCGAGCGACGCGAGCGTGCCGACCGCGACGCGCACGTCTCGCTCGAGGAAGAGCGTGCGGTGCTGGGCGAGCTCCGCGCGCAGCCTCGCGTGGCGCCAGGCCATGAGGCCCCAGATGGCCGCACTGCCGACGAAGATGGTCACCAGCATCAGGACGATCATCGTTCCGGGGTCGCTCGGCATGACGAGATCCTAACCGGCGCTCGAAGGCGCACAGCCGCCGAGCTCAACTGAGCGAGCCGCCCGGTTCTTCGACCGTCGCTCGGGAATGAAGGCATGCCTCGAGGGTCGGCGGGTGCGGTCTGCGCGAGACGCTGCTCGCGAGGGGACGACGTCAGCAGCAGGTGCGGCGCTGCGGCGCCCCGTCCGCGCGCTCTGCCCAGGCCTGAAGAGGGGACGGGAGGGACAGAGGCGAGCTGCAGTGCCCTGCACGGCGCCACGCGCTGCCGGCACGCCACGCCTCCCAGTCGGCCCAGGCAGTGCCGAGCAGGCGAGGCGAGGTACGGACGCGACGACGCGCTGCACCCCGAGACGCCGCACTGGACGAAATGTTCCGTCCAGCCCCGGGAGGAAGCTTCATTCCGCCCCTCGCGCTCCCGGGAGAGCCCTGGACGGAAGCTTCATTCCACAGCGCGCCGGCGCTGGGCGGAGCGCCAAGTCGTGTAATTTGTTCAGGAAATCCCCCGACATTTCAGAACAGGCGCGCGCGACTTCGCGCCCGGGAGGGGGCATCTCCTGCGCCGGTCAGGCCTCCCCAAATGGCTCTGGTCTGCGTCACCCCCGAGCGCCTCGCAGGCCGATGCCCGGCCGCGCTCGGCCGCCCGACAGGCTCCGGTCCCGTCCCGGCTTCCCTCGAGAGCCTGTGACGTGCGGGGTAGGGCGCCTGTCCCTCAGGAGGTCTTGCGACGAGCTCCGTGCCCTGTCGACACGGCGCGACCGTGGTGCCGAGCGAGATAGCGTGCTCTCCCGCCATGTCCGACGACGCCCTGCGCCAGCGCCTCCTCGCGGAGGAGAGCTTCGAGAACGAGACCTTCCGCGACCTGGACCTCGAGGGCGCGGACCTGTCCGGCAAGGACTTCTACCGCTGCACCTTCGAGGGCTGCCGGTTGCAGGAGAGCCGTTGGAAGAACAGCCGACTCGAGGACTGCACCGTGCGCAGCTCGGACCTCACGCGCGCGTCGCTCTCGGGCACGGGCCTGCGCGGAGTGCGCTTCGAGGGCTGCAAGCTGATGGGCGTGGACTGGTCCGCCGCCGCGCCGCACCCGGAGCTCGCGTTCCAGGAGTGCAACCTGCGCTACGCCTCCTTCGTGGGGATGAGCCTGCGCCAGACCGCCTTCCTGCGCTGCAGCGCGCAGGAGGCGAACTTCCTCGACTCTGACCTGAGCGAGAGCGACTTCGCGGGCACGGATCTCAGCGCGGCCACCGTGCGCGGCTGCACCCTCGCGCACACCGACTTCAGCAGTGCGAGTGGCCTCCTGCTCGAGCCCACGCGCAACAAGGTGAAGGACACGCGCGTCGCGGTGGAGGCGGCAGTGCTGCTCGCGCACTCGCTGGGGCTCTCCGTCGCGGGCTACGCGCCCGAGCCGGCGAAGCGCGGTGGCAAGCGCGGACGTTGAGCGGGCGCGGCAGTCCCTCACCCCGGCCCTCTCCCAGGGGGAGAGGGGACATTGACGCAGCTTCGCTCGTGCAGTCCGTCCTCAGCCCTGCTTCCGGCCGCTCCGCGGACAACGGGCGCCAGCGCGCGCGGCGAGCACGCGCGGCATCGCCTCCTCGATCCAGTCCGCGAGCGCCTCCACGTGCGCAGCCACCTCGCGCCCCAGCGCCGTGAGGCTGTAGTCCACGTGCGGCGGGATGACCGGGTGCACCTCGCGCAGCACGAAGCCGTCCGCCTCCAGGGCCTGCAGCGTCTGCGCGAGCATCTTCTCGCTCACGCCGCCCACCCGGCGCCGCAGCTCGCTGAAGCGGTGTGTGCGCTCGAGCAGCGCCACGAGCACCAGCACGCCCCAGCGGCTGGTCACGTGCTCCAGCACCCCGCGGGACGGGCAGGCGGGGGCGTAGAGGTCCCCGCGCTCGCTCGCCCGCTTCGCCAGTGCCCGCTTCAGGGCGCCCCTGCTGTTGGTGTCCGCCATGCCAGTACCTTACCAGAAGGTAGGTACTTACCAAAAGTGAGTGACCTTGTTACCCCTGTGGCGTCGCTTCCACGCAGCACCCCGTCCACAGGAATCCCACCGCCATGATCGTCGTCACCGGAGCCACCGGCCAGCTCGGCCGTCTCGTCATCGAGCAGCTGCTGCAGAAGGTCCCCGCCGCGCAGGTCGTCGCCGCCGTGCGCAGCCCCGAGAAGGCACGCGCGCTCGCCGCGCAGGGCGTGCAGGTGCGCGAGGCCGACTACGACCGCCCCGGCACGCTCGAGGCCGCCTTCCGCGGCGCCGAGAAGCTGCTGCTCATCTCGTCGAACGAGATGGGCAAGCGCGTGCAGCAGCACCAGGCCGCCATCGACGCCGCGAAGCGGGCCGGGGTGAAGCTCGTCGTCTACACGAGCATCCTGAAGGCCGACACCTCGGGCATCTCGCTCGCCGCCGAGCACCTGGCGACGGAGAAGGCGCTGCGCGCCTCGGGGCTCCCCTTCGTGCTGCTGCGCAACAGCTGGTACTTCGAGAACTACACCGAGAACCTCGCGCCCGCGCTGCAGCACGGGGCGCTGCTGGGTGCGGCGAAGGAGGGCCGCATCGCCGCCGCCACCCGCGCGGACTACGCCGCGGCGGCCGTGGCGGTGCTCACCACGCCGGGCCACGAGGGCCAGGTGTACGAGCTCGCCGGGGACCAGGCCTTCACCCTGCGCGAGCTCGCGGAGGAGGTCTCGCGCCAGGCGAAGAAGCCCGTGGCCTACAACGACATGCCCGCGGAGCAGTACGCTGGCGTGCTGCAGAGCGTGGGGCTGCCCGCGCCCGTCGCGCAGATGCTCGCGAGCGCGGACCAGGGCATCGCGCGCGGCGAGCTGGACGACCGCAGCGGCACGCTGCGCCGGCTCATCGGCCGGCCCACCACGCCGCTCGCGAAGGCGGTGTCCGCGGCCCTTCCCTAGGCCCCTGGCGGAGGAGGAGGGGACAGGGGCAGATCCACGGTGAAGGTGCTGCCCTCGCCCGGGCGGCTCTCGGCGCGGATGCGGCCGCCGTGGTCCTCCACGATCTGCCGCGCGATGTAGAGCCCGAGCCCGAGGCCTCCGTAGTGGCTCTCGCTCACCGCGCGCTCGTAGCGCTCGAAGATGCGCGCGAGCTGCGCGGTCGCGATGCCGATGCCGCGGTCCTGCACCTGCAGCACCGCGCGCTCGCCCTCGGCGCGCACGGAGACCAGCACGGGCTCGCCGCCGCCGTAGGTGAGCGCGTTGGTGAGCAGGTTGCTCAGCACCTGCTCGATGCGCGGCCGGTCCACGAGCGCCACGGGTGAGGGCGCCTCCACGCGCACATCCAGCGCCGAGCCCGACTCGCGCGCCGCGGGCTGCAGCCTTGCGGCCACCTCCTGCGCGAGCTGCCCCAGGTCCACCGGCTCGCGCGCCCCCGGCTGCAGGCGGCCCGCCGCGATGCGGCTCGCATCGAGCAGGTCGTTGATGAGGTCCGCGAGCTTGCGCACCTGGCGCCGCATCACGTCCAGCTCCTGCGCGAGCCGCCCGTGCGAGAGCGCGCCCGTGGGCTCGGCCTCGGTCACCCGCGCGAGGCTCGCGAGCCGCAGGTGCAGCGGGGTGAGCGGCGTCTTCAGCTCGTGCGCGGCCACGGTGAGAAACTCGTCGCGCAGCCGCAGCGCGTGCTCGCGCTCCTGCGCCAGCTGCTGCATCTGCGCCGCGCGCGCCTCGAGCAGCGCGCGCTGGCGCTCGGCCTCCTCGCGCGCCGCCTCCGCGCGCTCGATGCCCTTCACCCGCTCGCGCAGCAGGTACAGGTCCGTGAACACGCGCACCTTGGCCAGCAGCACGTCCGGGTCGAAGGGCTTGAGCAGGTAGTCCACCGCGCCGTGCTCGTACGCGCGGTGCAGGAAGCTCTGGTCCTGCACGGTGCCGGTGAGGAAGAGGATGGGGGTGTGGCGGCTCTTCTCGCGGCCCTTGAGCAGGCGCGCCGTCTCGAAGCCGTCGATGCCGCCGCCCATGTGCACGTCCAGCAGCACGCAGGCGAACTCCTCGCGCAGCGCGGCGCGCAGGGCCTCCTCGCCCGTGCTCGCGCGCACCAGGCGCTGGCCGAGCGGCGCGAGCGCACCCTCCAGGGCCAGCAGGTTGCCCGGGTGGTCGTCGACGATGAGGATGCTGGCAACTGCGGACGGCCCTTCGGTCACCTTCGCGGTCTTCCTCTCGGCCCCCCGAGGTTGTGGACAGAACCGGGCGCCGCTCCCGCACACTCCCCCCGCCTGTCCCGGCGCCTCCGAGGCCGCTTGCCTGCCTGTACCGAAGGACGGGGGTGGGGCGGTTTCCTTGACCCGGCCCCGTCCGAGGCGAAGCTCCGGTGCGTCTCCTGGCCTTACGGGCAGGAGAGCGTACGAAGGACTGCCGTGACGGACTCCCCACTCCACACCCTCCGCGACCCTCGCGCCGACGCGCCCGGCGACGCGCCCGGCGACGTGCTCGTCGTCGACGACGAGCCGGCGAACCGCTCAGCCCTCGCCGAGGCGCTGCAGGCGCACGGCTACCGGGTGGCCTGCGCGGCGGACGGGCGCGAGGCGCTGCTCGCGCTCGCCTCCCTGCCGCGCCCCTGCACCGTGGTGCTGGACCTCTCGATGCCGGTGATGGACGGCCCCTCGCTCGTGCGCCTGCTGCAGCTGCAGGGGGCGCTGCAGGGGCTGCGGCTCGTGGTGCTCACCTCGGAGCCCCACGTCCCGGAGGACCTGCCCCTGAGCGCGGTGCTGCACAAGCCCCTGTCCCTGCCCGCGCTGCTGCAGCTGCTCGGCCCCGCGCCTCAGCCCGCCCCGCGCGCCTCGCGGTAGAGCCGCGCGCGCTCGAGCGCGATGGCGCACTGCTGCGCGAGCACCCGCAGGAAGGAGCGGTCCTGCGGCGAGAGCGTGCGCGCCTCCGTGAAGGAGAGCAGCAGCGAGCCCACCGGCTGGTCGTCCCCGTGCATGGGCAGCGCCGCCCACGCCGCGCTCGCCTGCGCGCCCGGCAGCGGCACGAAGCCGGGGTAGCGCTGGCGGAACTCCTCCATCGACTCGATCCACACCGGCTCGCCCAGGTGCAGCACGTCCACCACCGGGTTGGAGCGGTCCTCGGCGTCGAGCACCTGCACGCGCTCGGGCACGGCCCCGCCGTAGCCCACCTCGGCGAGCACCCGCAGGCGGCGCTCCCCGCGCTCGCGCAGGTAGGCGAGGCCGCGGCGCGCCCCCAGCCCCCGCACCGCCTCGCTGAGCACCACGCGCCCCACCTCCTCGGGGGTGAGCGCGCGCGAGAGCGCGCTGGTGGCCGCCTGCAGCCGCGCGGTGCGCTCCTGGTCGCGCAGGGACTCGGTGATGTCCTGCACCACCGTGCCCACCACGTGCACCCGGCCCTGCGCATCGCGCACCGGGTAGTGGCTCAGCCGCCAGGCGCGCCGCTGCGGGGCGGCGGGCAGGCTGGAGGCGAGCTCCCGCTCGTGCACGGGCTGGCCGGACTCGAAGACGAAGCGCATCACCGGCTCCACCAGGTCCGCGACCGCATCGCCCACCACCTCGCGCACCGTGCGCCCCACGGTGTGCTCGGGCGGCACGCCGTTCATCGCGGCGAGCACCCGGTTGATGCGCACGTAGCGCAGGTCGCGGTCCACGAAGGCGAGCCCCACCGGCGCCGAGTCCAGCAGGCCCTCCAGCAGCGCGAGCGCCTCGATGCGCTGGCGCTCCGCCTCCTTGCGCTCGGTGATGTCGCGGTTGCTCAACAGCAGGGTGCGCCCGCCCGCGCCGTCCGCACTCAGCGCCCAGTGGCTGTGCACCGTCACCCGCGCGCCCGAGCGCGTGGTGTGCACCACGTCCCCCGTCCACTGCCCCTGCCGCAGCGTCTGCGCCCAGGCCTCCTCCATCGGCATGGGCAGCTCGGTGCGCAGCAGCACCTGCACCTTCTGGCCGAGCGCCTCCTGCGCGCTGTAGCCGTAGAGCGCCCGGGCCCCCTCGCTCCAGAAGAGGATGCGGCCCTCCATGTCCACCAGCACCACGGCCTCGTGCGCGAAGGCGAGCGTGCGCGCCTGGCTCTCTGGGTCCGCAGGCGCGGGCGCGGGCCCGGGCTGCTCTTGCCGCTTCACGTGGTGTGTGCCCCTGGGGCCGCTGCGCGCCATCGGCCCGCGCCCGACCCAGCGCACATCCTCCCCGCAACTGCGGGCAGATGGGAAGCCCCGCAGCACCCACACCGGGAGTGTCCTCCAGTGTCCATCGCCGGCCGGGGCGGCGCTGGACACCGGAGGCTCCGGGAGGGCAAAGACGGGGCCCCCGCCATGCCCTGCCCCCAGCCGTTGCAGCCCGAGGACCTCGCCTGCGCGCTGGTGGAGCACTCGCCGGACGGCCTCTTCACGGCGGACGCCGAGGGGCGCCTCACGGACGCGAACCCCGCGGGCTGCCTGCTGCTGGGCGCCGTGCGCAGCGAGCTGTGCGGCCGCCCGGTCGCGCAGCTGCTCGTGCCCGAGGAGCGCGCGCGCTTCGAGCAGCTGCGCACCCGCGCGCGCGCCGGGCCCGAGGTGCGCGAGACGGGGGAGTGGACGCTGGTGCGCGCGGACGGCAAGCGGCTGCCGGTGGAGCTCACCGCCTGCGCGCTGAGGGACGGACGCTGGCTGGGCTTCGTGCGGGACGTGAGCGCGCGCCGCCACACGGAGGAGGCGCTGCGCCGGCGCGACGAGCGCTCGCGCTTCCTCGCGGAGGCCGGAGAGCGGCTGCTCGCCTCGCTCGACGTGGACGAGACGCTGCGCACGCTCGCGCAGCTGGTGCAGGAGCACGTGGCGGAGTGCTGCGTGGTGGACCTGCTCGAGGAGGACGGCTCGCTGCGCCAGGCGGTGGTCGTGCACCGCGACCCCGCGCGCGCGGACATCCTGCGCACGCTGCAGGAGCGCTGGGGGCTCGCGCGCGCAGGGCACGAGCGGCTGCGCGCGATGGAGGAGCGGCGCACGCTGGTGCTGCGGCCCACGCGCGAGGCGCTGCAGCGGCTCGCGCAGAGCGAGGAGCACCTGCGGCTGCTCGAGGCGCTGGGGGTGACGAAGCTCGCGCTGGTGCCGCTGGTGGCGCGGGGCCGCGCCCTGGGCGCGCTCAGCGTGAGCTCGAGCGAGTCCGGCTTCGTCTTCGAGCCGCACGACCTGCAGCTGCTCGAGGCGCTCGCGGCGCGCGCGGGGGTGGCCATCGACAACGCGCGCCTCTACGCCGAGAGCCAGGCGGCGATCGGCGCGCGCGACGCGTTCCTCTCCATCGCGAGCCACGAGCTGAACACGCCCCTCACCAGCCTCAAGCTGCAGGTGCAGAGCCTGGAGCGGCGGCTCGCGGAGCTGCCCCCGCACACGCCCGGGCTCGAGCAGGTGGGGGTGAAGTTCCAGGTGGTGGGCCGGCAGCTGCGGCGGCTCGCGAGCCTGGTGAGCGAGCTGCTGGACCTCTCGCGCATCAGCGCCGGGCGCCTGCGCCTGGAGCCGGAAGCCCTGGACCTCGCCGAGCTGGTGCGCGAGGTGCTCGCGCGCGCGGGCGAGGACCTCGCGCGCGCAGGCTGCACGCTGCGGGTCGCGCTGCCCGAGGGCCTCGTGGGCGCGCTGGACCGGCTGCGCGTGGACCAGGTGGTGACGAACCTGGTCTCCAACGCGATGAAGTACGGCGCGGGGACGCCCCTGCAGGTGACGCTCGAGGCCTGTCGCCTCCCCGGAGGCGGTGCGGCCGCGCGCCTGTGCGTGCAGGACGGCGGCATCGGCATCGCGCCCGAGCAGCAGGCGCGCCTCTTCCGCCGCTTCGAGCGGCTGCAGAGCGAGCGGCACTACAGCGGCTTCGGGCTGGGCCTGTGGATCGTGAAGCAGGTGGTGGACGCGATGGGCGGCGACATCCGCGTGCACAGCGCGCCGGGCGAGGGCGCGCGCTTCGAGGTGCTGCTGCCGCTCTAGGCGTGCGGGTCGATACGCCAGGCTGGCGCGCGGGCCCGGGGCGTGCACAGGCTGGTGGAGACCCACCCCGCCCCCTCCCGGAGACCGCTCCCGCCATGACGCCCTCCCGCCTCGCCGCCCTGCTGCTGCTGCTCCCCGCCGCCGCCTGCCAGAAGCCCTCGCCCGCACCCGAGGCGCGCGAGGCGCACGCGGGCAGTGAAGGGGACGCGGTGCACACGGGCGCCTCGGCCGCGTCCACCCCGGCCGCTGCGCCCCTGCCGGACGGCGCGGTGCGCGTGGAGGTGGGCGCCGAGGGCTACTCGCCCGCGCGGATTCCGGTGAAGGCCGGACAGAGCGTGAAGCTCGCCTTCCACCGCAAGGACGCGGAGAACTGCGGGGACAAGGTGGTGTTCCCCGCGCTGAAGCTCGAGCGCGACCTGCCGGTGGGACAGACGGTGCTGGTGGAGGTGCTCGCCCCGAAGTCCGGCGAGCTCGCCTTCACCTGCGGCATGGAGATGTTCAAGGGCGCGCTCGTGGTGCAGTGAGGGGCATCCCGAGAGCGCGCCCCCGGAGCGCGCCTAGCGGCGGCGCGCGCTCGCCGCGGGGCTGCCGCCCGGAGCCACGGCGCGGGCGCCGCCCTCGGCGCTGCTGCTGCCGCGCCGGTGGCCGCGCGCGAGGAACACCACCCCGTACACCACGAGGAAGGCGCAGAAGTACTGCGCGGGGGTGAGCCCGAGGTAGCGCGCGTCCACGTAGCTCAGGTCGCGCGCGCGCAGCGAGTCGAAGAAGAAGCGGGCGGGCGCGTAGAGCAGCGCGGTGAGCGGCAGCAGGCGGCCGGTCAGCTTGTGCGAGCGCCACAGGTACGTCATCAGCAGTGCGATGCCGAACAGCCACAGCGCGTCGTAGAGGCCGAGGTCGTGGCGCGGGCCGCCGGGGAAGTTCACCGCGAGGAAGAAGTCCGTGGGCACGCCCGGGTGGTCGTGCACCGCGAAGCAGCCCAGGCGCGCCACCGCCCAGCCCCAGGGCACCGCGAGCCCGAAGGTGTCCGCGTAGTCGCCGAAGCGCAGCTTGCGCGCGCGGAAGAAGAGGGCCGCGGCGAGCAGCGCGCCCAGCAGGCCTCCAAACGACGACAGCCCCTCCCACACCTTGAAGACCTGGAAGGGGCTCTTGGAGAGCTCCTCCGGGTGGTAGAGGAACAGGTGCACGAGGTGCCCCACCACCACGCCCGCGCCCACGCCCCACGGCGCGTAGTCGAGGAACACGTCCTGGCTCAGCCCGTCGCGCTGCGCGGCGCGGCCGCCGATGCGCGAGGCGAGCAGGATGCCGGCGGCGACGAAGAGCCCGAACACCTCGAGGGTGAAGGGCCCGAGGTGCAGCACGGGGGGCTTGAAGTACGGAATCACGGGGTGGGCCTCCTGCGGGTGAGGCCTCCACGCCTATCCCACCTGCGCCGGAAAGTCGCGCCCCGGGCGAGCAGCCGCACCAGGCGCCCGCGCGCGCGCCTCCATCGTGTCCGGGGGGACCCGGGGCCCCGGGGAGGGGGTGCTGGCGTCCGGGGCGGCAGGTCTGGGAAGCTTGCCGGGCCGCGATCAGGGGGTGGCCTCGCTGTGGAGCAGCTGATGCAGATGCGCGAGGCGCCCGGGGCCCCTGCACCGGCCGCGCGCGTGCTGCGGGTGGGTGCGCCCCCCACGCCGGCGCAGCGCAGGGCGGTGCCGGGGCTGCGCATCGACGAGGTCCCCGGCGTGGACGCGGCGCTCGCCGCGCTGCAGGCCGCGCACGCAGCGGGAGAGGGCTACGCGCTCGCGCTCCTCTCCCTGCAGGCGGACCCTCCGGCGAACGCGGCCACCTGCGCGCTGGCGCTCGCGCGCAGGCTGCGGGAGTGCCCCGCGGGGGCCTCGCTCGCGCTGGTGTTCCTCGCGGCGCCCGGCGGGTGCGACCCCGCGCGCGTGCAGGCCGCCTACGCCCTGGGCGCGCTGGACGTGGTGCCCGCGGAGCTGGCGCCCGAGCTGCTGGGCGCGAAGCTGCTCGCGCTCGTCTCGCTCGCCGTGCGCGCGGCTGGGCCGGCGGCGCAGGCCGAGCCCGCGCCGGCCGCGGGGCTCTCCGTGGTGCCGGAGGCGCCCGCGGAGCTGGTGCGCAGCGAGGCGCGCTTCCGCTCGCTCGCGCTGGCCACCAGCCACATCGTGTGGACCACGGACTCGGCGGGCCGCGTGCAGGAGGACTCGCCCTCGTGGCGCGCCTTCACCGGGCAGCCGCGCGAGGAGTTCCTCGGCCGCGGCGCGCGCTACCTCGAGGCCATCCATCCCGAGGACCGCGAGCGCACCCGCAACGCCTGGACGCGCGCCGTGCGGGATGCCGAAGAGGGCGCGGGCCTCTTCGAGGTGCAGCACCGGGTGCGCCGCTGCGACGGGGTGTACCGCGACATGCTCGCGCGCGCGGCGCCCGTGCGCGACGCGAGCGGCCGCGTGTGCGAGTGGGTGGGCACCAACATCGACCTCGGCGAGGGCAAGCGCAGCGAGCGCCACCTGGCCTTCCTCGCCGCCGCGAGCACCCTGCTCGCCGATGCGCGCGAGGACGCGGAGGCCACGCTGCAGCGGGTCGCGCACCTGGCCACCCGCAGCCTCGCGGACGCGTGCCTCGTGGACCTCCTGGAGGAGGACGGGAGCCTTCGCCGCGTGGCCGTGGCGCACGCGGACCACGCGCGCGAGCAGGCGCTGCAGGCGCCGGGGGCGCTGCTGCCGGGCCCCGGGGAGGACAGCCCGCTGTGGCGCACGGTGGCCAGCGGGCGCGCGCACCTGTACGCGCTGTTCGGTGCGCAGCCGGACGAGCCTTCGGACACGCACCTCGCGCAGCTCGCGGCGCTGGGGCCCTACGGCGTGCTGGTGGCGCCGCTGCAGCTGCGCGGCCGGGTGCTCGGCGTGCTCACGCTCGCGGCGGATGCGCCGGGCCGGCTCGAGCCGGACGACGTGCGCTTCGCCGAGGAGTTCGGCCACCGCGCCGCCGTGGCGCTGGAGAGCGCGCGCCTCTACCACGAGGCGAAGAAGGCGGTGGCGCTGCGCGACGAGTTCCTCAGCGTGGCGAGCCACGAGCTGAAGACGCCCCTCACCAGCCTGCTCCTGCGCCTGGACAGCCTCGCGCGCCAGGCGGTGCTCGAGCGCACGGGGCAGGTGCCGCTGCCCGCCGCGCAGCTCGACATGCTGCGGCGCCAGGTGCGCAAGCTCTCGGACCTGGTGGACGGGCTGCTGGACGTGACGCGCATCGGCGCGGGGCGCATCCAGCTGCGGCTCGAGCCGGTGGACCTGGGGGCACTCGCGCGCGAGGTGGCGGCGCGCTTCGAGCTGCAGGCGCAGCGCGCGGGCGGCCGGCTCGAGGTGGAGGTACCCGAGAGTGTCATCGGCCAGTGGGACCGGCTGCGGCTGGACCAGGTGGTGACGAACCTCGTCTCCAACGCGCTCAAGTACGGGGCGGGCAAGCCCGTGCGCCTCCGCGCCGTGTTGGAGCCCGACGGCGCGCACGCGCGGCTCGAGGTGCAGGACGCGGGCATCGGCATCGCCGAGGAGCACCGCGCGCGCATCTTCGGCCGCTTCGAACGCGCCGTCTCCGAGCGCCACTACGGCGGGCTCGGCCTGGGCCTCTTCATCACCCACCAGCTCGTCACCGCCCTGGGCGGCAGCGTGAGCGTGGCAAGCGCGCTGGGCGAGGGGAGCACCTTCAGCGTGCGCCTGCCGCTCGCGCGCGGGGCGTAGCGGCCGGCTACTGGCGCGCCATCACCTGGCGCGTCTGCAGCTCCTTGTCCTCGATGAGCTCGCCGCTCACGTCCACCGTCACCGACTCGAGCTTGCCGGTGAAGGGGAAGGGGCCCGCGTAGTCCTGGCACACGCTGCTGCCCGCGTCCCGGCCCACGGTGAGCCCCTCGCCGAGGCTGATGGTCACCGGCACGGTGGTGGGGAACTGGGCCTGGCCCACGAGCTTCCCGTCCACGTAGAGCTGCGCCCGGCCCGGGCTTCCGCGGCCCTTGCGCACGTCCGGCTTGCCGGTGGGCTCGAACTCGTAGCGCAGCGCGTGCTTGCCGCGCGGCAGGGTGGCGTCGCTGACCACCTGGAAGACCTCGGTGCCCACGTAGTTGTGCGCGTAGTGCAGCTTGCCGTCCTTCACGTAGAGGCTGTAGCCGCCGGAGCTCCCGCCGTGCGCGACGAGCACGCCCTCCTCGCCGTCCTGCAGCTCCACCTGCGCGGTGATGCTGTGCGGGCGGTTGAGCAGGTGGGCCGCCGCCTTCTCGTCGATGGGCGAGGTGCCCGGGTAGTAGGTGTAGCGCTGGCGGTCCTTCGTGAGCTGGGGCCGCTCCTCCATGAGGCGCAGCTGGCCGCGGCTGTCGAGGGGCAGCACGTGGTACTTGCCCGCCTCCGCGTACCACTGGGCGACGAGCTCCATCAGCTTGTCGCGGTGCTCGGCAGCCACGTCGCGCGTCTCGGTGAAGTCCTCGGCCACGTGGTACAGCTCCCAGCCCGTCGCATCCAGCTTGCGCAGCAGCTCCTCGGTGACGTTCATCACGCCGAAGTCCATGCCCGCCTCCTTGAAGGAGGGCCCGGGCACGGGGCACACCGCGCGCCAGCCATCGAGGTAGATGGCGCGGTGGCCGCCCATCTCGAAGTACTGCACGCGGTGCCGGCTCTCGGCCTGCGGCGACTCGAGGCAGTAGGCGAGGCTCTGGCCCTCGATGGGTGACTGCGCCACGCCGCGCAGGTGCGTGGGCGGCTCCACGCCCACGCACTCGAGCACCGTGGGCACCAGGTCGATGGCGTGGCAGTACTGGGTGCGCACCTCTCCGCGCGCCTGGATGCCCTTCGGCCAGTGCACGATGAAGGGGTCCGCGGTCCCGCCGCGGTAGGTCTCGCGCTTCCAGCGCTTGAAGGGCGTGTTGCCCGCGTGGGTCCAGCCCCACGGGTAGTGGTTGAAGTACTTTGGGCCGCCCAGCTCGTCGATGGCCTTCAGGTTCTCCTCGAGCGAGTCCGGGACGTTGTTGAAGAACTTGTTCTCGTTCACGCTGCCGGTGAGCCCGCCCTCGGCGCTCGCCCCGTTGTCCGAGATGAGCATGACGAGCGTGTTGTCCAGCTCGCCCGTGCGCTCGAGGAAGCCGAGCAGGCGTCCCAGGTGGTGGTCGGTGTGCTCGAGGAAGCCGGCGAACACCTCCATCATCCGGGCGAAGAGCCGCCGCTCGTCCGCGGAGAGGCTCTCCCAGTCCTGCACGTCCGGGTCGTGGCGCGAGAGCTGCGCGTCCTTGGGCACCAGCCCCAGCTCCTTCTGCCGGGCGAAGGTGCGCTCGCGGTACTTGTCCCAGCCGTCGTCGAAGATGCCCTTGTACTTGTCCGCCCACTCCTTGGGCACGTGGTGGGGCGCGTGCTGGGCGCCGGTGCAGAAGTACATGAAGAAGGGCTTGTCGGGCGCCACCTGCTTGCTGTCGGCGATGAAGCCGATGGCGCGGTCCACCAGGTCCTCGGTGAGGTGGTAGCCCTGCTCGGGCGTGCGCGGCGCCTCCACCCGGTGGTTGTCGTGCACGAGGTCCGGGTAGTACTGGTGCGTGTCGCCGCCGAGGAAGCCGTAGTAGCGCTCGAAGCCGCGCCCCAGCGGCCAGCGGTCGTAGGGGCCCGCCGCGGTGGTCTGCTCCGCGGGCGTGAGGTGCCACTTGCCCACCGCGAAGGTGTTGTAGCCCTGGGCCTGGAGGATCTCCGAGAGGAAGCCGTTCTCGAAGGGGATGATGCCGTTGTAGCCGGGGAAGCCCGTGGAGCCCTCCGTGATGGAGGCCATGTTGTTGGAGTGGTGGTTTCGCCCCGTGAGGATGCAGGAGCGGCTGGGGCTGCACAGCGCCGTGGTGTGCATGTTGTTGAAGCGCAGGCCGCCCGCCGCGAGCCGGTCGATGTTCGGCGTGCGGATGGGGCTGCCGTAGCAGCCCAGCTGCCCGAAGCCCGTGTCGTCCAGCACGATGAAGAGCACGTTGGGAGCGCCGGGCCGCGCGCGCACCGGCTGCGGCCACGCGGGCTCGGACTGGTCCACGGTGCGGCCGATGACGCCGGGGAAGGTGGTGCCGGGGCGGTATTCCTTGAGTGCCATGCGCGCTCTCCAGAGGGTGAGAGGACGAAGGTAGCCAGGCACTTCGGGCGCCGAATCAGGACAAGTCCCGACCCGAGGTCAGCGCGCGCGAGGCGCGGGCAGCCGGCCGCTGCGCCGGCGCCCCGGCCGCCTCCCCACTTGTCCCGATGCGTGCGCAGGCCCGCCGCCACAGCGTTGGCGTCACGCCCTCACAGGGAGCACCTCGATGGCCCCGCCGAGCAGCCCGCTGACGCCCGCCGCACTCTCTCCCGGCTGGGCCCATGCGATACCCCCGGGGCCGGACGTGCAGGTGCGCCTCACGGCGGAGTACGCGCGGCAGGTCGGGCGCGACGCGCACTTCTGGGCCTGGCCGCTGCTCAACGTCTACAACCGCCGGCTCCACGTCTCGCGCATCAGGAGCTGTCCCTCTCCGGGCCGCTGATGCAGGCGCCCCTGAACCAGCTCGCGATGCTCACCGACTACGTGGACCCCGCGCAGCGCGCCAACTGGCTGCCCGCGCCGGCAGGAGACTTCTCGCTCTACATCCGCGCCTACTGGCCGCAGGAGCGCGTCACGCACGGGCGCTGGACGCCGCCCCCCTGCTGCCCGCCTGAGTCCCGACCTCGCGGCGCTGGCGCTCTCCGGCTCAGCCCACCGGCTGCGCCTCGGGGAAGTGCCAGCGCCCCTCGAGGAGCTCGGGCCGGGGGCGGTAGAGGCGGACCATGTAGTTCCAGCCCGGCATGATGGGCAGGCAGTTGGCGACGTCGCCCGCGCAGCCTCCGAACCGGACGGTGACCGCGCCATCCGGGTCCCGCTTCGCGGTGACGCTGTTGAGCGAGTACGCGTCGAGCGCGTTCGGCTCGAAGTAGCCCTCCGCGTTGTAGACGCTGATGGACCAGAAGCCATCGATCGGGACCTCTCGGACGGTGAGCCGGTACACCGTCCTGCCGTCGTTCTGCGGCGGGAAGACATTGAGGTAGAGCGCCTCGCGCGGTGGATTGGCGCCCCAGCCCTGGGCCGCGCCGATGAGGAAGCGCACCGGATCCACCTCGTCCCTGCGGCCGTACATGCGCTGGGTGTCGGGGAGGGTGGAGGCGAGCACGAGGAGCGCCTCGCGCACCTTCTTCTGGCTACCCCGGTCCCACTGCGGCACCTCGAAGGTGCCGACCGCGGGCTGCCGCACGGTGAGGGCGTCCTGCAGGGCGTGCACCTGCCGCACGTCCTGGGGGTCGCCCGGATCGACGAGCGTGCGCACCGCGGCCACGACGTAGCGCGTCCCGACCGCCTCGCGCGTGAGCGTGTACGCGCCGGGCTGGTAGTGGACGGCGAAGGTGTACTGGTCCTCGTCGATCACCTGCAGGGACATGAAGCGCTCGCCGGCATCCGGCAGGCCGATCGTCACGGGGCCCGCGTCCAGGTCGAAGACGGCCGCCGAGTAGAGCGTGTCGCGGTTGAGGCGGATGACCGTCTGCTTGTCGAGCGGCGCCGGGTCGCGCGTGTGGTCGAACTTCCCGAAGCCGCCGTTGGCGACGACGCCCGCGAAGTACATGTCCGTCTCGGCGCGCACGAAGTTGTCCGGCGTCACCGCCACCGGCACACGGCCCTCGAGCGTCACGGGTTGAAGTGCCATTTCCGAGCTCCTCACGCCGGCGCGCGCGTGGGCTCGGGCAGCGGCACCTGGGTCTCGGCGCGCGTGACCACCTTCTGCGGGCGCTCGGCGTGCAGCCACACCGCGAGCGCGCCGGCGAGCACCGCGCCGGCGAGCGGCGCGACCCAGAACATCCACAGCTGCTGCAGCGCCCAGCCGCCCACGAACACCGCGGGGCCGGTGCTGCGCGCCGGGTTCACCGACACGTTCGTCACCGGGATGCCCACCAGGTGCACCAGCGTGAGGCAGAGCCCGATGGGGATGCCCGCGAAGCCCGAGGCGCCACGCGCGGAGGTGCAGCCGAGGATGACCGAGACGAAGAGGAAGGTGAGCACCACCTCCGCGAGCAGCCCCGCGCCCAGCGAGTAGTTGCCCGGCGAGTGCGCGCCGTAGCCGTTGGCCGCGAGCCCCTGCACGCCCGGGTCGTAGCCGCCCGGCTGCCCCTTCAGGATGAGCACGAGGACGAAGGAGGCCGCGAGCGCGCCCAGCAGCTGCGCCGCCACGTAGCCGGGCACCTCGCGCCAGGCGAAGCGCCCGCCCACCGCGAGCCCCACGGTGACGGCCGGGTTGAAGTGCGCGCCGGAGAGCGGACCGAAGGCGTAGGCGCCCGCGAGCACCGTGAGCCCGAAGGCGAGCGCGACGCCCGCGAAGCCGATGCCCGCGCGGGGAAACAGCGCGCTGATCGCCGCGCTGCCGCAGCCTCCCAGCACGAGCAGGAAGGTGCCCAGCGCCTCGGAGGCGAGGCGGCGGGAGGTGAGGGCTTCGCTTCGGGCGTCCGCAGTTGGAGGGGCCATGGTGTGTGGGAGGTGACGCCGCGGGCGCGCGGCCACAAGCCTCGTGCACGGGGGCGGGCCCCGCGCCGCTCCGCCGGGTCGAGATCCACCCTTAGGACGCAGGTCCCAGGGCCCGCCTGTCCTGATGCCAGCCAGGCGACGTCCGGGGGCCGCCCCCCAAAGCCTGCGTTGAGGCGCCGAGGAGGGGTGGGCTACAGCTGGAGCCCATGCCGCAGCCGGCACCTCTGGAGCAGCGGGAGCAGCCGCCGCGGCGCACGGCGCGCGCGCGGCTGCCCATCGTGCTCCTCTGGGGGCTGGGCGCGGGAGCGCTCGGCCTGCTGCTCAACCGCGTGGAGCTCACCCTGGTGCCCGCGGTGCAACTCATCTTCGGCCCGCTGCCGGTGCTCGCGGCGGCGGTGCTGCTGGGGCCGGTGGGCGGCGGGCTCGCGGGCGGGCTCGCCGGCCTCACCACCTTCCTCATGTGGAAGCACCCCTGGGCCTGGCTGGGGATGGCGCTGGAGGGGGCGGCGGTGGGCGCGCTCTCGCGCCGGGTGCGGCCGCTGCCGGCGGTGTTCCTCTACTGGCTCTTCGGCGCGCCCTACATCCTGCTCGCCTACCACTTCGGCGCCGGGGTGCCGCTCGTGGACGCGGGCGTGGTGGCGCTCAAGCAGGGCTTCAACAGCCTGCTCGCGATGCTCATCGTGTACGTGCCCCTGCTGCTGCCGGTGGTGCGAAGGCAGGTGCGCCCCTGGCTTCCCGCGCCGCTGCGCCAGATGCGGCTCGCCGGCACGCTCTCGGCCGCGCTGATGCTGGGCACGGTGCTGCCGCTGGTGGCGGTGGGCGCGGCCGAGGGGCGCTCGCGCTACGCCGCGGAGCGCCGGCGCCTGGACGAGCAGAACCTGGCGAGCGCGCGCATCGTGGCGGACACCGTGGGGCGCTCGCTCGCGGCCGCCCAGCGCAGCGCCACCATCCTCACCGGCGTGCTCGAGGACGAGCTCGCGCGCGAGGGGCGGCTGCCGGAGCCCGCCCGGCTGCAGGGGCTGCTCGCGCGCTGGGTGGACAACACGCCCAGCCTCACCGGCGCCTACGTGGGGGACGCGCAGGGCCGCGTGCTCGCGCGCTACCCGCCCATCTCGGACCAGGGGCTGGAGGGTCTGCAGTACGCGGACCGCGACTACTTCCGCGAGCTGCAGCGCACGCACCGCCCGGCGCTCACGGGCGTGTTCGTGGGGCGCACCGTGCCGGGGCCGGTGGTGGCCGCGGTGGCGCCGGTGCTGCAGGGCGGGAGGCTGGTGGGCTACGTGGCGCTGGGGCTGGACGTGCGCACGCTCGCGCAGCTCGCCCGCGCGCGCATCCTCGAGGGCCAGCGGGCGCGGCTGGTGGACCCGCGCGGCTTCATCGTCGTGGACAGCGCGGGGGCGCCGGCGGCCGAGGGCGGGGTGGGGCCGGCGGGCGCGCTCACCACCGTGCGCAACCTGCCGCTCGGCGCGGCGCTCGCGCGCGCGCAGCCGGGCCGGCCGGCGGAGTACAGCGCGGAGGCGGGCGCCATCACCCTGCGCCGCGTGCGCGCGAGCAGCGCCTTCGCGCTCGAGCCCCTGCCGCAGCTGGGCTGGCAGGTGGTGGTGGAGCAGCCGCTGGGCTTCCTGGACCGCGCGGCGCTCACGGCCTACGCAGCGCTGCTCGTCATCCTCGGGCTCGCGCTGCTCGGGATGGCGGTGGGCGCGCGCGCCCTCTCGCGTGTGCTCGCGCGCCCGCTGGAGGCCGTGTCCGACGCGGCGCAGCGGCTCGCGCGCGGGGAGCGCTCGGCGCGCGCCGGGGGCGATGCGGCGCAGGGCTCGCTCGAGCTCGCGCGGCTGGGCGCCGCCTTCGACGCGATGGCGGACCAGCTGGGCAGCCAGCTGGAGGCGCTCGAGCGCGCGCGCCGCGAGCGCGACCAGTTCCTCAGCGTGGCGAGCCACGAGCTCAAGACGCCGCTCGCCACGCTCAAGGCGCAGGTGCAGCTGCTGCAGCGCCGGCTCCCGGAGAGCGAGGCGCAGACGGTGCCGCGGCTGGTGCGCCAGCTGGACCGCATCACCCGGCTGGTGAACCTGATGCTGGACGTGTCCGAGCTGGAGAGCGGGCGGCTGCGGCTCGAGCGCCGCCCCTTCGCGCTGGACGGCGCGGTGCGCGACGCCGCGGAGCGCCGGCTCGCGGGCTCGCCCCTGCACCTGCTGCGGCTGCGGCTGCAGCCGGTGAGCCTCACGGGGGACGCGCCCCGGCTCGAGCAGCTGGTGCACAACCTGGTGGACAACGCGGTGAAGTTCAGCCCCGAGGGCGGCGCGGTGGAGGTGTCGCTCGAGGTGCAGGACGGCGCGGGCGCGCCCGAGGCGGTGCTCAGCGTGGCGGACCGGGGCGTGGGCCTGGAGGCGCAGGGCGAGGCGCTGCTGCAGCGCTTTCCCGGAGGCCAGCAGCGCAGCGTGGCGCGCGTGGCGGGGCTGGGGGTGGGGCTCTTCTTCTGCCGCGAGGTGGCCGAGCGCCACGGCGGCCGCATCCAGGTGAGCCCGCGCGCGGGCGGGGGCACGCGGGCCACGGTGTGGCTGCCGCTCGCACCGCCCGCGCCGGAGGGCGCCGCGACCGTCTGAGCACGACGCACGACGCGCGGCGCAATCGCGCGCCTCTGGCGTATACGCAGGGGACACCCCGCCTCTCGGAGGACCGATGTTCCCGCTCGCCGCCGCGGCCGGGCTCGCGCTCGCCGCAGCCCCCGCACCCGCTTCGTCCCCCTGGTCCCAGCTCGCGCAGCAGGACGTGCGCGCCATGCACCGCATCATCCAGGAGAGCCACCCGGGGCCGGTGGACGCCGAGAACCCCGGCTTCAGGGTATGGCTCGAGCAGGGCTACCGCGAGGCGCTCGCGCGCGCGGCCCGCGCCCGCAGCTTCGGCGCCTACGCGGCGGCGCTGCAGCGCTACGCGGCGGGCTTTCGCGACGGGCACCTGCAGCTGGGGCTGCTGCTGGAGCCCACGCACGCGCGCTGGCCCGGCTTCCTGGTGGCGCTGCGCCAGGGGCGCTACGTGGTGGCTTCCGTGGAGGAGGGCGCACAGGGGCTGCCGCCGCTGGGCGCGGAGCTCGCCTCCTGCGACGGCGTGCCCGCCGCGCAGCTCTTCGAGCGCACGGTGTGGCCGCGCGTGACGGGGCCGGACGTGGAGGGCAAGCGCATGGCGATGACGCCGCTGCTGCTGCAGGACGAGGGGGACCCCGAGGTGCAGCCGCCGCGGGCCTGCGAGCTGCGCGTGGCCGGGGAGGCCGCGCCGCGCCAGGTGACGCTCGCCTACCGCGACGCCTCGCCGGAGAAGCTGTGGGAGCGCACGCGGGCGGCCGGCTTCGGCCCGCCGCCCGGGTTCGGCGAGTGCCCCTTCGGCGCGGGCGGCCGCTGGGTGTCCATCCCCGCTTTCTGGCCGGTGCAGGGCGAGCAGACGCTCGCGGCGCTGCGCAAGCTGGTGGCGGACGCGCCCACCTGGCGCGAGGCGCCGGTGCTGGTGCTGGACGTGCGCGGCAACACCGGCGGCTCCTCGCTGTGGGGCGACAACCTGCTCAAGGGGCTCTACGGCGAGGCCCTCTACAAGGCGCGCGTGGAGGAGGACCCGGCGGCGAAGGCCCAGTACGTGGACTGGCGCGTGTCCCGCGGGAACCTGGACCACGTGGCCTTCCTCGTGGACTACGTCTCGCGCGAGCAGGGAAAGGACGCGCCCTTCGTGGGCACCCTGCAGCGCCTGCGGCAGGGGATGCAGGGAGCGCTCGCGCGCAGGCAGCCCTTCTTCCACCTGCCGGAGGAGGCGCCGCAGGCGGGGGCGTCGTCCCCTGCGCCCGCCGCGCCGCCGCCGTCCAGCCCGCTGAAGGGCCGCGTCTTCCTCCTCACCGACGGGCGCTGCGCGAGCGCGTGCCTGGACTTCATGGACTCGGCGCTCGCCCTGGGCGCCACGCACGTGGGGCTGCCCACCAGCGCGGACAGCGTCTACATGGAGGTGCGCACCGAGGCGCTGCCCAGCGGCGCCGCGCAGCTGGGCATCCCGGTGAAGGTGTACCGGGGGCGCCCGCGCGGGCACAACGTGCCGTACGTGCCGCGCTTCCGCTACGACGGGGACATGGCGGACGGCGCCGCCCTCGAGCGCTGGGTGCTGGGGCTCGCCGGCGCCGCCGCGGCGCCGGCCCACTGAGCCCAGGGTGGGCCCGGTGCCCACCTGTACTGCGGACCCTGGCCCGCGAGCCCACTTCCGCGCTCCCACCGCGCGGCGCACCGTGTGTGGCATGGAGGACTGCCGCATCATGGACCTGTGCCCGGACCTGCCCGTGCTGCTGAGCGACGAGGCGCGCGCGGCCTTCGGCGCGCTCGCGCCCGAGGCGGGAGAGCGGCTGGTGGGCCAGCTGCGCGAGGTGGCGCAGCTCGCGGCCCGGCGCGCGCACCTCTTCGGGCCGCGCCTGAGCGTGGAGGCGGCGGGCCACGTGGCGCACTGCTGGCTCGCGCCCGGCACCCGGCTGCTCTGGGTGCGCCGCTTCGCGCGCGCCTGAGCGGCACACGCCCCGGGGCTCGCGGCCCGGGCGGGAGGCGCGCTGGGTCAGCGGGCGGGCAGTCAGGCGGATGACACCCTCGCCCACCCGTCACGTGGCGGAGGCCGTGGGGGGACGCTAAGCAGCGGGCATCCTCTCCTCGCGCGCGGGGCCGTCTCTGTCCTCGAACCCTCCTCCTGCCCAGCCCAACGTCGTGCTCGTGGTGGACGACCACCCCGCGCAGCGCTACCTGCTGACGAACGTGCTGCGGCGCGCAGGCTTCGCGCCGCGCGAGGCGAGCACCGGCGAGGAGGCGCTGCGGCTCGCGCTCGCGGAGCCGCCGGACCTCGTGCTGCTGGACGTGAAGCTGCCGGACATCCCGGGCTTCGAGGTGAGCCGCCGGCTGCGCGCGCACCCGGCCACCGCGCACGTGCCCATCGTGCAGATGTCCGCCGCCTTCACCACCAGCACGGACCGCGTGCACGGGCTGCAGGGCGGCGCGGACACCTTCCTCGTGGCGCCGGTGGACCCGGACGAGCTGGTGGCCACGCTGAGCACGGTGCTGCGCCGGCAGTCCGTCTCGCAGGAGCGCGCGCGGCAGCTCGAGGCCGAGCGCAGCGCGCGCGCGGAGCTGGAGGCGCTGAACGCGGCGCTCGCGGGCCAGGCGCGCATCCTGGAGAACGTGCGCGACAGCGTCATCGTCACCGACCTGGAGGGGCGCATCACCCACTGGAACGTGGGCGCCGAGGCGCTGTTCGGCTACACGGCGGACGAGGTGCTGGGCCACACCCCGGCGCTGCTCTACCCGGAGCAGGACCTGAGCAGCTTGCCCGAGGACCTCTCGCGCATCCTGCACGGCGAGGACTACCGGGGCGAGTGGAAGGGGCGGCACCGCGACGGGCGCGAGCTCTGGGTGGACGTGCGCACCACGCTCTTGCGCGGCCCCGGCGGCGCGCCCGCGGGCTTCGTGGGCGTGGGCAAGGACATCACCGAGCGCCGGCGCGCGGAGCAGGAGCGCGATCGCTTCTTCGTCCTCTCGCAGGAGCTGCTGTGCATCGCGGACCTGGCCACCGGTGTGGTGCGGCGCGTGAACCCCGCCTGGGAGCGGCTGCTGGGCTACGCGCCCGCGGCGCTGGTGGGCCAGCGCCTGCGCGAGCTGGAGCACCCGGAGGACCAGGCGGCGGCGGCCGAGGAGCTCGCGCGGCTCGGCCAGGGGCAGTCCACCGCGCGCTTCGAGTGCCGCTTCCGGCACGCGGACGGCAGCTACCGCTGGGTGTCGTGGAACGCGGCGCCGGACGTGGAGGCGGGGGTGCTGTACGCGGCCGGGCGCGACGTCACCGAGCAGCGCCGCCAGGCGGAGGCCGAGCGGCGGCGCGCCGAGTTCGAGCAGCAGCTCATCGGCATCGTGAGCCACGACCTGCGCAACCCCATCGCCGCCATCAGCCTCTCCGCCGCCACGCTGCTCTCGCGCGAGGGGCTGGACGAGCGGCAGCGGCGCGTCGCGGGCCGCGTGCTCAGCTCCGCGGAGCGCGCGAACCGCCTGGTGCGCGACCTGCTGGACTTCACCCGCGCGCGCATGGGCAGCGGCATCCCCATCACCCGCGCGAGCGTGGACCTGCACGCGCTCACCCAGCAGGTGGTGGACGAGCTGCAGGTGACGCACCCGGGACGCGCGCTGCACGTGCACCAGGAGGGCGAGGCCACGCTGCTGCTCGATGCGGACCGCGCCGCGCAGGTCATCGCCAACCTGGTGGGCAACGCCCTGCAGCACGGGGCGGCGGACAGCGGGGTGCAGGTGTGCACGCGCGGGCTCGCGGACGAGGTGCTGCTCGAGGTGCACAACCGCGGCCGGCCCATCCCGGGCGCGGACCTGCCCTACCTCTTCGAGCCGATGCGCCGCGGCAGCGACGCGGGGGAGGACGCGGGCGCGGCGGGCAAGAGCGTGGGGCTGGGGCTCTACATCGCGCAGCAGATCGCGCTCGCGCACGGCGGCCGCGTGGAGGTGCAGTCCAGCGAGGCCGGGGGCACCCTGTTCCGCGTGCACTGGCCTCGCCGCGCGCCGTAGCGCGCCCTCGGGGGTTTCAGGGAGGCAGCGGACCCGGCGGCGGCGCGAGTGGGCGGCCGCTGCCAGGTGCGGGCGCAGGACCTACGGTGGCCGTGTGGGTCCCGAGCGGGCGCCCCGGGAGGCTGCGATGGAACCGAACCGTGCGGAGCGCGAGGCCGCGGCGTTGAGCGCGGTGCACGAGGAGCTGTTGCGCCACCGGGGCTGGTTCTGGGCGCTCGGGCTGCTGCTGCTGGTGGTGGGCTTCTGGGCGCTCCGCTCCTCGATGGCCACCACCCTGCTCTCGGTGCTGCTGCTCGGCTGGTCGCTGGTCATCGGCGGCGTGGCGGAGGTGGTGCACGCCTTCGGGGCGCGCCGCTCCAGCGGCTTCACGCTGCACCTGCTCTCCGGCGTGCTGGGGGCCGTGGTGGGGCTGCTGGTGCTGCGCACGCCGGTGGGCAGCGCGCTCACGCTCTCGCTGCTCGCGGTGGGCTGGTTCGCCTCCTCGGGGCTGTTCCGCGTGGTGGCGTCGCTGCTCAACCGTCAGAACGGCTGGCTGTGGGAGACCTTGAACGGCGCGGTCTCGCTCGTGCTGGCCGCGCTGGTGTGGCGTCAGCTGCCCGGCTCGGCGCTGTGGCTCATCGGCACCTTCGTGGGCGTCGAGCTCGTCTTCCGCGGGGCTGCGTGGATTGCCTTCGCCATCGGGCTCAAGGACCTGGAGCCCGAGCACGCCCGGTCGGCGTAGGGCGCGCGCGCCTAGTGCGCCGAGAGCGAGGGCTCGCTGATGCCCTCGAGCGCGCTGCCGCTCACGCGCTCGTCCGCGCTGCGCGCCACGTCCGCGAGCGCCACCATGCCCACGAGGTTCTTGTCGCGGTCCACCACGATGAGCCGGCGCACCTGCTGCTCGGCCATCTTGCGCGCGGCCTCCTGCACGTCCTCGTCCTCGAAGCACCAGAGCACGCCCTCGCTCATGCAGCGCTGCACCTGGGTGGTCTCGGGGTCGAGGTGACGGGCGATGCCGCGCACCACGAGGTCGCGGTCGGTGATCATCCCCAGCACCTTGCGGCCGTTGCACACCGGCAGCGCGCCCACCTCGTGGTCCGTCATCCGCAGCGCCGCCTCCGCCAGCGTGTCGTCCGGGTTGGCGATCTGCACGTCGCGGGTCATCACCTCGCTCAGCTTCATGGTCGTCGCTCCTCCTCTGAATCGGAGCCCCAAAGGTGCGCACGCGGGCGGAGCACTCAAAGCGCTGAGCGGGCGGGCCGCAGGGGGCCTGTGTGCCTGGCCCCTCACCCGGAGTGTGGGCAATCCGAAGGATGGGCACGCCCGTACTGCACGGACCTCTCCTCCCTGGAGCCCTGGAGCATGTTCTACCCCCGGCCCCCCGACGAAGCGGACCTCCTGCGCCTCGAGCGCCTCGACGCGATGGAGCGGGCCCTCGGCTCCGCCCGGGCCGCGCTCGGCGCCTCGCGCGAGGAGCGCAGCCTCGGCAACCCCGGCGAGCACCCGGCCGACCCGCGCGACGCGGACCTCGCCGAGCGGCTCGAGGAGCTGTGCGCGGACGTGATGGACCGCCTGCTCGAGCTGCGGGCGCGCCCGCGCCCCTAGAAGAAGAGGCTCACCGCGAGCTGGGCGTTGAGGGGCGCGCCGGGAGTGAAGTGAAGGTCCTCGCAGCCCTCGAAGGCGCCCGGCTCGCCGGCGGGGCGCGTGCCCGCTGGGCAGCTCTCGGGGCCGGTCTCGCTGGGCAGCCGGGACACGTTGGCGAACTGCGCCTCGCGCCACGGCGTATCGAGCAGGTTCTGTACCGCGAGGCTCAGCTCGAAGCGGCGCGCGCGGTAGCCGAGCGTGGCGTCCACGCGGGTGAAGCCCTCGGCGGTGAGGAAGCGGTCCTCTGTGGCCGGGCGGTCCGCGAGGTGCAGCGCGCCGAGGCGCCCGTACACTCCGCTGGGGTGGCGCGCGGAGAGCCCGCCCTGGAGGATGAAGGTGGGGGCGAGCGCCACCGCGTTCGCGTTGCCCGCGTTCTGCACGTACGTCGCGCGCGACACCGTCACGTCCGCGTCCGCGTAGAGCCAGGAGAGCAGCCGCAGGCGCGCCTCGCCCTCCAGGCCGCGCCGGCGCGTGGGGCCGCGCGCTTCCGTCCCGCCCTCGTCTCCCACCCAGACGAGCTCGCTGTCCAGGTCCAGCAGGAAGAGGCTGCCGGCCAGGTCCAGCCGGTCGAAGAGGCGCGTGCGCGCGCCCACCTCGTAGCCGCGCGCCCGGGTGAGCGGCGTCACCGCGTCCGGCTCGCGCACCACGCCGCGCGCGTCGTTGGAGTGAAAGCCGTCTCCGTAGTTCAGGTACAGCTCCGTCTCCGGGAGCGCGCTCACCACGAGGCTCGCCTTGGGGCTGAGCTGCGAGGCCTGCCGGACGCCGGAGCTCTTCGTCCCCAGGCCGCCCAGGTCCTCGAGCCGGTCGTCCACCGAGAAGCCGAAGTAGTCCGCGCGCAGGCCGGCCACCAGGCGCAGCCAGCGGGTGAAGGTCACGTCCTCCTGGGCGTACGCGCCAAGGCTCCCCTCGCGCACGTGGGCGAGCACCCCGGGCGAGAGGCGCTCGCGCGCCTTCGCGTCGTAGAGGCCGTTGTCCACCGTGTCCGAGCGCAGCTGCGCGCCCACGGTGGTCTCCAGCCGCACGCTGCCCAGCTCGTGCGCGAAGCGGTAGCTCGCGTGGAAGCCCGCGAGGGTGCGCGCGTCGTACTGCTCGATCATGTCGCCGTTGACCGGGTCGCGGCTGAAGAAGGTGAAGTTGCTGTAGAGGTTGAGCCGGTACTGCACCAGGTACGCGAGCGCCTGCACCTCGCCGCCGCCGTCCGTGCGGGCGCGGTACTGGGCGTACACGCTGTGGCGCTGCGAGTTGCCGCCCTCGTCCGGGTCCAGGGTGCCGAAGCGCGAGAGCCGCCCCGCCTCCACCTCACGCAGGGGAATCTGCCCGCTGGCGTTCCACCCGCTGCCGTACGAGGTGACCGCGAGCGAGAGCTGCGCGCCACCGGGCAGCTGCCGCGTGAGCTTGCCGAAGAGGCTGTAGCGCTTCAGGCGCTCGGGGCTGTCGAAGGGGCCGTTCGTCCCGTACACCTGCGCGGCGAGCAGCGGCTTCCACTCGCCGAGCTCCGGCGAGAACAGCCCCAGCGCGCGGTAGGTACGGAAGCTGCCGCCGCCGAGCGTGAGCTGGCTCTGCTCCTGCGCGTCGCGCGCCACCAGGTTCACCGCGCCCGCGGTGGCGAAGTCCCCGAGGCTCGCGAAGTACGGGCCCTTGGCCACGTCCACCCGCTGCACCACCTCGGGGATGATCCAGTTGAGGTCCGCGTAGCCCTGGCCGTGGCCGTGGCTCACGAGGTTCACCGGAACCCCGTCCACCGAGAGCGCCACGTCCGTGCCGTGGTCCGCGTCGAAGCCGCGCAGGAAGTACTGGTTCGCCTTGCCGCCGCCCGCGTGCTGGTTCGTGTAGAGCCCGGGCACCACCTGCAGGATGTCCACCGGCCGCGGGTGCGGGCGCAGCAGGAAGTCGCGGTCGCGCACCGTGCTGCTGCTCGCGGCGGTGTAGGGGCGCGCGGCGCGCACCACGGTCTCCAGCGGCGCGGGCTCCTTCGCCGCGGACGCGGGTGCTTCGGGAGGCTCAGCCGGAGCGGGCAGCGGCGCGCTGCTGTCGGGGGCGACCGTGAGGCCCGTGTCCTGCGCTGGCGTCGCGCCGCGCTCGGGTGCCGGCGTGGCTCCGCCGTCCGGTGTCTGCGGTGACGCCGCCTGCGCGGAGGGCGAGCCGCCCGCATCAGGAGATGTCTGCGCGAGCGCCAGGCTCGGTGCGAGGAGGGCCAGCAGCGCGGCCGTGTGGAGATCCAGTCCCATGGGGTGCAGTACCCACTGGCGCAGGGGCTCGTGTGGAGCGGGTCGCGCCAGGACGCACCCCACCGAGCGCCCTACGGTCTCGCGAGGGGACCGCCATCGAGGCGCTGGGTGGCTGGAACGGTGATGCGTATAGCTGCCTTCGAGCGGAGCGGACAAGGCCCCCGCTCAAGGCATCGGAGACGAGCCGGCCCGTACTGGCACCCGCCACGGTCACGCGCGTGGCGCAGCCCCGGGCTACGGCGCGAGCAGGGCGCTGCGCCCACTCCCCGCAGCGCCCCGGCGCGTGCGCTCCGGCTGCGCGGGCGCGGGGCGCGCGTAGAGGATCCGGTAGGTGGCGTAGCTGGCCTGCACCCGCTTCACGTAGGCGCGCGTCTCCTCGAAGGGGATGAGCTCCACCCACTCGTCCAGCTCGGCGGCGGGGCGCGTGCGCAGCCAGCGGCGCACGGCGCCGGGGCCTGCGTTGTAGCTGGCGATGGCGTAGGTGGGCTCCCCCTCGAAGTCGCGCAGGAGCGAGCCGAGGTACAGCGAGCCCAGCTGCAGGTTCTTGTAGGGTTGCAGCAGGTGCTCGGCCGTCACCTGCCCGACGCGGTGGGCCCGGGCGACGGCGCTCGCGGTGGCCGGCATGAGCTGGGTGAGGCCGAGCGCGCCGGTGGAGGAGCGGGCGCGCGGGTTGAAGCGGCTCTCCTCGCGCATGAGGGCGTACACGAGGTGCGCATCCACCCGGGCCGCCTTGCCGTAGCGCTCCACCAGGGGCTGGAACGCGAGCGGATAGGTGGCCTCCCACACCTGTCGCGAGCTCGCGTCCGGCGCGCCGACGAGGCTCGAGGTGAGCGCCGTACTGCGCGCCAGCGCGCCCGCCGTCTTCTCCAGCCCCAGCGTCTGCGCCAGTCGGAAGAGCAGCCGGGCCCCCGCGGGCGACTGCCTCCGGGGCTCGATGGCGAGCAGCTCCTCCGCGGCCCCCGGCAGCCGCAGCCGGTGCAGCTCCACCGCGGCCCAGAAGTGGGGCTCCTCGGCGAGCGTGCCCAGCGGCAGGCCCGTGCCACCCTGCTCCGCGCCGCGGCCCTGCGGCGGGGCGCTGCCCGAGGCCGTGCCCGGCGTGAGGCCACAGGGCACCTCGCGCGCCTCGAGCCGGCCACACGCGAGCATCCCGTAGTAGGTGCCCGGCCGCTCGCGCGCCACGCGCCCGTAGGCCGCGAGCGCCTCGGGCAGCTGCCCCTGCGCCTCGAGGCTGCGCGCCTCCCAGTAGCGCGCGCGCCAGGGCTCCTCGTCCGGGAGCGTGCCGGCCGGCAGCGCCTCAATGGCGGCGAGCGACGCGAGCGCCGGCCCCCAGGCCTTGCGCTCGAACTGGACGAGGAAGGCCTTGAAGAGCGCCTCGGCGGCGAAGTTGCCCTCGGGGTAGCGGCGCGCCGTCTCCTCGAAGCGCGCGAGCGCGCCCGGCGCGTCGCCCAGCTGCAGCTGCACCTGGGCGGCGAAGAAGAGCGCGTCGTCGGCGAGCGCGTGCGCGGGGTAGTCGCGCGCGAGCGCGGCGTAGGTCTCCACCGCGTCGCGCGGCGCCACGACGGACTGCGAATAGCCGAGCAGGTAGAGGGCGCGCGGGCGCAGCTCGGCATCGCGGCAGGCCTCCGCCACCGGGGCGAGCGCCCTCACGGCGCTGCGGTGCTGGCGCTCCTTGCGCAGCGCGGTGCCGTAGGCGAGGTGCGCGCGGCAGGCGAGGGGCTCGGGCAGCGCGAGCTGCGGCAGCACGGGCTCGAGCTGCGCGAGCGCCTGCGCGTTGAGGTGCAGCGCGAGCAGGGCCTCCGCGCGCCGCACCCGCCACTTGAGGGGCAGGGGAAGTCCCTTGAGCCGCGCGCGGGCGCGCTCCGCCTCGGGAGACAGCGGGCTCGTGGCCCACACCTCGAGCAGCGCGTGGTGCTCGGCCTGGTAGTCGAGGCGCGCGCGTGCGAGGTCGCACGTCCGCATCAGGGCCTGCAGCCGCGCCGCCTCACGCCCGCGCCCCGGCGCATCGCCGGTGAGCGGCTCGAGCACCCGCGCCGCCCCCACCCGGTCCCCCTTGCGCTCGAGCACGCGCGACATCCCGAAGCGCGCCTCGGGGAAGGCGAGCGCGGGGGGCGCCACCTGCTCGTACGCGGCGAGCGCTGCATCCCACTGCTTCAGCCGCTCACGCGCGCCGCCCGCGAGCGCCCGGCAGCGGTCCGCGAGCGGCGGGTAGCGCTCCGCGAGCGCGCTGAACTCCTCGGCCGCCACGGCGAGCTCGCCGGCGTTCAGCGCCGCGAGCGCCGCGAGGTAGCGCACGGGAGGGCTCTGCGGTGCCCGGGCGAGGAGCGCGCGCGCCTGCCCGTAGCGGCGGCGCTCGTAGGCGAGCTTCGCCTGGGCGAGCGCGCCCTGGGTGAAGTGCGGCGCGAGGTCCTCCTCCGCGAAGAGCCGCTCGGCCCCCGCACTGCTCGGTGCCCGCTGCGCCGCCTCGAGCAGGTCCTCGAGCTGCGCCTCGGACGCCGCCTCTGCGTCCTCCGCCGGCGCCTGGGCCCACGCCCCCGTCCCCGGCACGCAGAGCAGCAGGGCCGCGATGGCTCCCGCGCGGCCAGAGAGGCACGCGCGGCGCTGCCGCTGCTCGGGGTTTCCCTTCCACGTCATGCTGGCCGCTCCCTCGTCCCGGGCGCTGCACGGCCCCGGGACGCCCTGTTCGGGAGCCAAGGTGCGGCCGCGGCGCCGAACGGCTACCGCCCCCGCCCGCTTGCCTGCCGCTGCTGTCCGGAGGTGGGCGTTTCAGGGGGCGGGGCGCGAGCAGGGCGCCCGGCAGTGTCGAGGACTGGAGGGGGCGGGCGGCTGGCTCAGCCGCCCAGCTCCTTCATGGACGGCAGCCCGTGCTGCGCGCGGCCCACGTCCGCGTCGTACTTCATGCTCGTCTTGTACAGCTCGAAGCGCCCGTCCGCGGCGAGCTGCCGGCAGCGCTCGCGCAAGGCGCGCATCTCCTCCGCGCTCATCGGCTTGAAGTCGCGCGCGACCTTCAGGTTCTGGCGCAGCACCTCCGGCTTGTCCATGCCGCTGATGATGACGTGCGCGGGGAGGCTGAGCGCGTAGCGCAGCGCCTCCTCGGGCGCGAGCGCGCCCTTCTTCACCGGGTCTCCCTCGCCGCCGAGGCTCTTCATCCCCAGCGCCACCATGCCGCGCTTGAGCACCTCGGGCAGCACGCGCTGCTCGAAGGAGCGGAAGGTGGCGTCGAAGGCGTTGAGCGGCATCTGCACCGAGTCGAAGGGGAAGCCCCGCTGCAGCATGTCCAGGTGGATGGCCGGGTCCTTGTGGCCGGTGAAGCCCACGAAGCGCACCTTGCCCTGGCGCTTGGCCTCCTCCAGCGCCTCGAGCACGCCGCCCTTCTGGTAGTGCAGCGCGGGGTCGTTGTCGTGCACCACCTCGTGCACCTGCCACAGGTCCAGGTGGTCCGTCCTCAGCCGGCGCAGCGACTCCTCCAGTTGCTGCATCGCCACGCGCTTGTCGCGCCCGTGCGTGCACACCTTCGTCATGAGGAAGACCTGCTGCCGCTTGCCCTCGAGCGCCTTGCCCAGCCACTGCTCGCTGCGGCCCTCGTTGTACTCCCACGCGTTGTCGAAGAAGGTGAGGCCTGCGTCGATGGCCTCGTGCACCAGCCGCACCGCCTCGGCCTCGCTCTTCATCGTGCCCAGGTGGTAGCCGCCCACGCCGAGGCCGGACACCTGCACGCCCGTCTTGCCCAGCGTGCGCGGCAGCAGGATGCCGCGCGTGCCGCCATCGCTTCCGGTGCTGCCCGGGCCGGAGCCCGAGGAGCCCGTAGTGGAGGGGCCCGCGGCCGCAGCGGCGGCGGCGGAGACGACGGGGGCGAGCAGCGCGGCGCCCGCGAGCTCGAGGAAGTCACGGCGGCTGGACACGGGGCACCTCGCGGGGACGCGCAGGGAAGAGGGGACGGGGCGAGTGCCGCACGGGCACCGCCGTGCCTCAAGGTGGGGCCGCCCCCGCCTGTCGCCCAGTGGGCGCGCCCGCGCTCAGCCCTGTCCGTCACCGAGCGGCAGCGTCACGGTGACCACCGTGCCCACGCCCTCGCCGCTGCTCACCTCGAGGTGACCGCCGTGGGCCTCCACGGTCGCCCGGGCCACGTGCAGCCCGAGCCCCAGCGACAGGCGCACCGTCTCCTCCGCGGCGGCGCTCGGGGCCATCTCCGGGGCCTCGAAGAGGTGCTGCAGGCGCTCGAGCGGGATGGGGGCGCCCTCGTTGTGCACCTGCACCCTCGCGCGGCCGCCCTCGCAGCGCAGCGTCACGGTGAGGGGGCTGGCCGGCGGGCTGTGGCGGAGCGCGTTGTCCAGCAGCTGCGCGAACACCAGCGCCATGCGCGGGCGGTCGAGGCGCGCGCGCAGCGGCTCGCCCACCAGCTCCACGGCGCGCGGCGGGTGGCCCGCGAGCGCCTCGCGCAGCGCCACCTCCAGCAGGCCGCGCAGCTCCACCTCCTGGCGGTTGAGCAGCAGCGGGCGGCCCGCGTGCAGCTGGGTGTAGTCCAGCAGCAGCGCCACCAGCCGCTCCACGCGCCGAGCCGTGCGCCCGAGCCGCTCGCCCAGGTGCTGCAGGGGGCCCGGCGGCGCGAGCCGGCGCAGCTGCAGCAGGTCCAGCGCCAGCGCGGTGAGGGGGCTGCGCAGGTCGTGGCCGAGGATGCCCAGCAGCCGCTCGTGGAGCCGCTCCGCGCGCCGGCGCTCGGTGACGTCCCGGCTGGTGCCGAAGAGGGCGCGCACGCGCCCGTCCGGGTGCAGCAGCACGCCCTTGGTGGACTGCCACACGCGGCCCGTGCCGCGCTCCGGCTCCTCCGCGTGCTCGTAGCTCAGCGTCTGGCGGCGCTCGAGCACCTCGAGGTCGTGCGCGCGCGTGGCCTCGGCGAGCGTGGGGGGAAAGAGCTCCGCGTCCGTGTGGCCCACCACGCCGCTCACGCCGCGCCCCAGCGCCTGGGCGCCCGCGGCATTGATGAAGAGGTAGTGGCCCTGCGGGTCCTTCACGTAGATGGCGTCACTCGTCGCCTCCACCACCGCGTACATCAGCTCGCGGCTGCGGCGCAGCTCCTGCTCGAAGGCGCGCGCCAGGCTCGTGTCCTCGAGGAACAGCGCCACCTGCGGCGCGTCGGCCGGAGCCCCTGGAGGCGCTGCCGAGGGCAGGACCACGGCGCGCACGCGCAGCCAGCCCGCGCCGCCGCGCACCTCGAGCGGCAGCTCCCGCTCCACCGGGTCCTGGCGGGTGGCGCCGCGCCGCAGTGCCTCCTGCGCCGCCTGCAGCAGGGGCGCGGCGCCGGGGAAGGCGAGCGGCTGCAGCGGGCCCAGCACGCTGCGCTGCATCAGCCGCAGCGCCACGCCGTCCTGGAAGTGCACGCGCCAGCTGCCGTCCTCGAGCACCGCGCCCAGCACGCCGTCCGGGTGCAGCTGCGCCAGCAGCTCGAAGGTGGAGGGCGGGGGCGCGGAGGACACGGAGTGGAGCTTCCGGAGCGCGGGCCGAAAGTCCAGTAAATCGACTCAGCGGGCGGGCGCGTCGGAGGGCAGGCCCACCGTGGGCTCGGGGATCGCGAGGCGCTCCGGAGCGCGATGGGGCGGCAGGCCCTGCGCCACGCGCTGCTGCGCGGCGAGGAGGGACGCGCGCCGCGCGGTGCGCACCGGGTGCGCGCGGCGGCGGGGCGCGGCGCCGAAGAGCCCCGCCAGCTGCTGGCCGAAGCCCAGCAGACCTGCGAGTGCGTGCGTGCACAGGCCGATCAACATGGGCACCAGCAGCAACGCCAAGACGATGGTGATCGAGCTCACGGTTCAACCCTCCCGGAGGAACAAGGTAGGTGCCCAGGTCTGGGCAGAGGAGGGGGGCACCCGGCGCACGCGCCCACACGCCCGCTCCCCAGACGCGTGTGCAGCGGGGTTGCTGGACCCTGCGTGGAACGCCGCTTCCCACAGGGGGTGCGCGGCTTCCGAGGTGCGGAACGCGCGGGCCCGCAGTGTCCACTGCAGGGCCCTGGTGTGGCGCGGGAGATCCAGGGGGCGAGCGCGTCCGTACGCCCCGGGGTCTGCCACGTGGCGGCGCCAACACATGTTCGGGGGAGGAACCGATGGGCGAGTCGGTGCGAGTCGCGGTGCTCGAGCGCGATGCGCTGCTGCGCGAGCTGCTCACGGGACTGCTGACGGCCGCAGGGCACCGGGTGACGGCGGCCGCCGCCACGCCCGAGGCACTGCTCGGGCAGCTGGACCCCGCGCCTCCTGCGGTGCTGCTGCTGCGCGTCTCCTCGATGTTCGCTCAGGCGCGCGCGCGGGGCGAGCCTCTGGGCGCGGGCCCCTGGGAGCTGCTCGCCGAGCTGCAGCGCGCGTGGCCCGAGGTGCACGCGCTGGTGCTCGTCGGAGGCCCCGGTGCAGCGACGGGTGGAGGACTCGATGACGCAGAGGAGCCCGCGCTGGCCGAGCGCGCGCTCGCGCTCGGCGCGCACGACGTGGTGTTCACCGCGCGCGACGGCGTGCACGCCGTGCTCGAGGCCGTGGCGGCGGTGGGCCGCGGGGAGCGCCGGATGGTGCAGGGACGGCTGGGCGGGCCTTCGCCCTCGTCCATGAGCGCGCCGGAGCTCCCCGGGCTGCTGCTCACGCCCCGGGAGCGCGACGTGCTGCGCTACATCGCGCACGGCATGGACAACCTGAAGATCGCCGCGCACATGAACATCACCGAGCGCACGGTGAAGGCGCACGTGACGCAGCTGTACCGCAAGCTGCGCGTGGAGAACCGCGCCGAGATGGCGCTGCGTGCGCGCGGGCTGGGGCTGCAGCTGCCGCTGAGCGCGCCGGGCCCGGCGCGCTCGCTGGGCTGAGGGAGTGCGGCGCTCGCGCGGCGGCGGCTACCTGCGCGCGCGCCGCTGCGGCGCGGCGCTGCGCAAGAGCTGCGAGCAGCGCGGGCACCAGTAGAGGTCCAGGGGCGCGAGCGGCCCCGCGTCCTCCGGGGCGCGCTGGCGCGTCCACCCCCGCGCCGCGCGCCCGAACCACCAGGCCACGAAGAGCTCGAGCTGCAGAAGCAGGCCCGCCCGCATTTCACACCGCTCGCAAGTCACCATCCGCCCACTCCCGCCCCTGCAGCTCCTCCCTAAGCTGACGCGGCCGCCCCGCCTGCGCCATCGCCTCTGCGGACCAGTTGCCGCGTGCACCGCCGCGCCCCCGCGCCACGGCGTCGAGTCAGTGGGAGCGTGCCTGCAGGGTGGCCTCGCTCGCACGGCCGCTCCCGGGCCGGGCGGAGCCGCGCCGCTTGGGGTCGAGATAGATGCAACTCAGTTGCATGAGGATCGAGGTGCCCGCGCCGTGCAGCCAGGCGTGCCCACGGACCCGGGTGCAGCCGCTCTGTCCGCATGCCCACCTTGAGGCGGGGAGGTGGGGATGGACAGGGGCGTGTGGAGGTGGCTGCTGCTCGCAGGGGCGCTCGCGTGTGGCGGCCAGGAGCCCGCGCCCGCCGCTCCTCCCCCGCCCGAGGCGCCCGCACCCTCCGCGCCAGCGCCCGCCCCGCCGCCGCCGCCCTCCGGGCCCGCGCCCGCGCCGGTGCGCTTCCAGCCCGCCTTCCACCAGGCCTTGCGCTGGACGCTGCGGGTGGAGTCGCTCACCACCTTCCGGCTGCGCGTACCGCTGGGGCGGGCGGGGGGCCGCGTGCGGCTCGCGTTTCGCGCGGGCGGGGGCGCACTGCAGCTGCAGCGCGCGAGCGTGGCGCGCGCGGGCGCCGGCGAGACGCCCGCCTCCGCGCCGCTCCCGCTGAGCTTCGCGGGCGCGCCCGGGGCGAGCGCGTCCGCGGGAGAGCGCGTGGTGTCCGACCCGCTCGCGCTCCAGGTGGCACGGGGCGAGGAGCTGTTCGTCACCTTCGAGGCGCGGGGCGCGCTCGCCGTGAGCGCCATCGGCGCGCTGCCCGGAGGCCGCGCACGCTCCGGCGCGTGGGCGCTGGAGGCAGGGGCGCTGCGCGGCGAGCGCTGGCGGCGCGCGGTGGGGCTCGCCACGCTGGAGGTGGAGGGCGTGCCGGGCCCCGCGGTGGTCGCGGTGGGCGACAGCATCACCGAGGGCTACCTCAACGGCGCGGACGACGTGCGCAAGGCGTGGCCCGGCGTGGCGCAGGCGCGCCTGGGCGTGCCGGTGCTCAACGCGGGCGTGAGCGGGCAGGGGCTCTACGACGCGCTCGCGAACCTGGACGCGGAGGTGCTCGTGCTCGAGGAGGTGAGCGACTGCGTGGTGTTGCTGGGCACCAACGACCTCGGTGCGCAGCCGGACACGGTGCAGCTGCGCACGCGGCTCGCGCGGCTCTTCGAGCGGCTGCGCCCCCACTGCACCGTGTGGGCGGCCACGCTGCTGCCCAAGGAGCGCACGACCCGCGGCAGCTACGCGCAGGTGCGCGAGCAGCGCCTCGTGGTGAACCGCTGGCTGCGCGAGGAGGCGAAGGTGGCCGGGGTCATCGACCTCGAGGCCGCGACGCGCTCGAGCGCGAGCGTGCACCAGTTCGCGCCCGGCCTGGACGGCGACGGCATCCACCCCAGCGCGAAGGGGCAGCGGGTGATGGGCGAGGAGGTGGCGCGCTTCCTCCGCGCGCAAGGCCTCACCGGGCCGCCCTGAGTCCCTGCAGGTGCAAGCCCGTGGACACTGCATCCGCCACGCACCGGTCACCCGCCCGCGACAGTCCCCCGAAACCGCCCGGGAGGGCCTGCGGGGGCGCTCCGGAGTGCGTATGTTCCCGGTGCAGTCGTCCCGGGCAGGCCGGGGCCTTCGGCGCGGGCGGTGTGTGTGCGCGGCGAGGGCTTCTCAGGCCAGAAAGGCACCGCCGCATTGCAGCAGACCCTTGCGCCGCAGCGAGCGTCTCCGTCCTCGTCCTATCGGCGCTTCGGCGTCGAGTACTCGCAGGAGGCGTGGCGGCAGCTGAGCGCGCTCGGGTGGGAGGACTTCCGCGACGTGCAGCGGGTGCTGGATGCGCTCGCCGAGGCGCTGAGCGAGAGCCCGCCGCGGGTGCTGCCTCCGGGGGGCCGCTTCCTGCTGCGCGCGGGCCGCTTCGTGCTGGGCTACAGCCTGCGCGCCGAGGCGCGCACGGTGTGCCTGTGCCTCTTCAGCCAGCTGCCGCCCGGCGCGCGCGCGCTCGGCCGGCGCGGCGACCCGCCCGAGGCCTGAGCCCGCGGCGCCGCCCGGCCCGGGCCACGAGGCTCGGGCCGCTGCTCGGGCCACCGCTCAGGCCGCCAGCAGGCGCACGGGCGCCACGGCGCGCCCGGTGAGCCCGACGAGGCGCACCGAGCCGCCCGCGTAGTCCAGCTCCAGCCGCAGGCGGTAGCGCTCGAGCTCCACGCGCAGGCCCACGGGGCGCTGCGGGCAGCCTGCCTTGCGTGCCTCGCTCGCGCGCTCGGCGAGCCGGGCGAGCTCCTGCAGCACCAGGCGGCGCTGCGGCGCGCTCAGGGTGCGCAGCGCGGGCTGAACGGTCTGGGAGATACGGATGGCGAAGGGCATGGGGCGCGCTCTCTCTCGTCGGTGGGTGCCGGGAGGTATGCACGTGCCCGCGGCGCGCCAAGCGGTAGGTGCGGCGCGCAGGATGTGGGTCTACAGCGCGTGCAGGCCGTGGCCGGCGTCCGCGCGCCAGCGCGTGTCCGGCCGCGGGCCCGCCTCGCAGTAGCGCTCCACCGCGTCCAGCAGCACCTCGAAGTCGAAGGGCTTGTGCAGCACCTCGTCCACCTCGGTGGGGGCGTGGCGGCTCGCCGTCACCACCACCACCGGGTCCGCGGCGTGGCGCGCGTGCTGGCGCAGGTGGGCGAGGAAGTCGTAGCCGTCCATGCGCGGCATCTCCACGTCCAGCAGCACGAGGCAGGGGGCGGGCAGCTGCTCCAGGGCCTCGAGCGCCGCGCGCCCGTTGGGCACGGCCTGCACCTCGTAGCCCTCTTCCTCGAGCATCTCGCACAGCGTCGCGTTGATGTCGGCGTCATCCTCCACGAGGAGGATGCGTCCGGGCACGGAGCCTCGAGCCATCGACATGGGTACTCCCCCCGGGCAGGCGCGGGCCTGCCCTTGTGCTGCGTACTCCTGACCTCACCGTAACGGCGCTCCACACCCACGGCAGCGAGCGCCGGGTGGGGCGGCGCCCTGCACGGTCGCAGGGGTAGCGCGGCGCGGCGTCCCGGAGGGCCCTTGCGGCGCAGGGCCCGGCGCTACGGCGCCGCGTAGTGCTCGGAGGGGCTCTCGGCGGGGAAGGCCGGGATGCGCTCCACCATCTCCTCGTCGCGGAAGCACCAGGCCCAGTCCTCGCCCGGCTCGAAGGACTTGATGACCGGGTGGTCCGTGCGGTGGAAGTGCTGGCTCGCGTGGCGGTTGGGCGAGTCGTCGCAGCAGCCCACGTGCCCGCACGTGAGGCACAGCCGCAGGTGCACCCACTCGCTCCCGCTCGCGAGGCACTCCTGACAGCCCTTGCCGCTGGGCGTGACGGGCGCGGTGTGGTGGCGCACGGTGGATTGCAGGTGGGTGCAGGCCTTCGACATGGGCGGGTCTCCTCGAGCAGGCGTCACGGCCCAAGCTGCACCCCGCGCGCCCGCCGCGCCCGCGCGCCCCGCTCGCCAGCCCGCTGGGCGAGCAGCGCGGGCCGGGCGCTCCGCGAGCGTGCCCTGCAGCGAGTCCACGAAGGCCTGGATGGCGTCTGCCCAGCACTGCGCCCACCCCGCTGCGCACCTGGCGCGTCGCGCGCCGTCCGCCTAGCCCTGGGCGGGAGCCTCGGGCTCGGGCGCGGGGCCCTCCGGCGCAGGACCTGCGAGCGGCAGGCACACGGTGAAGAGCGCGCCCTCGTTGGGGGAGCTGGTCACGTCGATGCGTCCGCCCAGCGCGAGCACGATCTGCTGGGTGATGTAGAGCCCGAGGCCCAGGCCTCCGTAGTGCCGCTCGCTCACCGCGCGCTCGAACATCCCGAAGATGCGCGCCAGGTGCTCGGGCGCGATGCCGATGCCCGCGTCCTGCACGCGCAGGTGCGCCTCGCCCGCGTTCACGTGCACGGAGAGCACCACCGGACTGCCGGCCCCGTACTTGAGCGCGTTGGACAGGAGGTTCGTCACCACCTGGTCCAGCCGCAGCCGGTCCCAGCGCCCCACCGCAGGCTCAGGGAGGCGCAGCTGCAGCTCGCAGCGCGCCTTCACCGCCTGGTCGCTGAAGCGCCCCGCCACCTCGCGCACCACCGAGGCCAGGTCCACCTCCTCCAGGTCGAGCCGCAGCCGCCCGGCGCCGATGCGCGTCACGTCCAGCAGCCCGTCCACCAGCGTGCTCAGCTTGAGCACCTGCGAGCGGCTGGTGGCGAGGTCCGCGCGCAGCCGCTCGGCGAGCGCGGCGCTGCCCTCGGCCGCGGGCTCGGCGTGGCCATTCGCGCCGTCGCGCGCGAGCGCCTCCACGTGGCGCTGCAGCCCCTGCAGCTTGAGCATCAGCGGGGTGAGGGGGGTCTTCAGCTCGTGGCTCGCCACGCTGAGGAACTCGTCGCGGCTGCGCACGGCCTCCTGCGCCTCGCGGTAGAGGTTCGCGTTGTCCACCGCGAGCGCGGCCCTGCGCGCGAGGTCCTCGGCCAGGTGCACGTCCGCCTCGCGGAAGCGCCGCCCGCTCACGCCCTGCACCAGGGTGAGCGCGCCCAGCACCCGTTCGCGCGTGCGCAGCGGCACGCAGAGGAAGCTGCGCATGTCCAGCTCGCGCAAGAGCTGCAGCTGCAGCTCGTCGCCGCTGAAGGCGCGCAGGTGCTCCTCCTCCACCTCGCCCGTCCACAGGCTCTTGCCCGTGCGCATCACCTGCGCCGCGGGCTCCTTCGCCTCGGGGCCGCGCGGGTAGCGGCGCTCCAGCTCCCACACGCCGCGCATGCGCTCGGGCTCCACGTGCACCGCCGCCACGCGCTTGAACTGACCGGCCGGCAGCACCAGGTCCACCACGCACCCGTCCGCGATGGAGGGCACCGCGCGCTGCGCGAGCCGCTCCAGCGTGGCGCGCGCGTCCAGCCCCTCGTTGAGCAGGTTGCTCACCTCCGCGAGGAAGCGCAGCTGCTCCTCGCGGGCGCGCGCCGCGCTCACGTCCTGCATCGCGCCCACCATGCGCACCGGGCGGCCCACCGCGTCGTGCGCCACGTAGCCGCGGTCCAGCACGCGCGCGTAGCTGCCGTCGCCGCGGCGCAGGCGGTACTCGTCCTCCCAGTGCGTGCCCTCGCCGGAGATGACCTGGGTGAGCCCGCGCGCCACGCGGGCGCGGTCCTCGGGGTGGATGAGCTCCTCCCAGGCGCGGATGTCCGGGCCCTGCGTGCCCTCGCGCTTGTGGCCGAACACGCTCTCCAGGGACTCGTTCCAGTGGATGTGGCCGGTGGAGATCTCCCAGTCGTAGATGGTCTCGCTGGTGGCGAGCGTGGCGAGCCGGTAGCGCGTCTCGCTCTGGCGCAGCGCCTCGTCCGCGCGGCGCCGCTCGGTGAGGTCCAGCACGAAGGTGAGGGTGCGCTGCTCCTCGGGCAGCAGCGCGCTGCCCACCAGCACCGGCACGCGGCTGCCGTCGCGGCGCCGGTACTCCAGCTCGAAGGGCACGGTGGAGCCGTCCTCGGCGAGCTGCCGGCGCGCCTCGCGGTGGCTCGCGTCCGTCGAGCTGAGCTGCGTCCAGGTGAGCTCGCCGCGCTCCAGCTCCTCGCGCGCGTAGCCCACCAGCCGCAGGAAGGCGTCGTTCGCGTCGCGCAGCACGCCCGCCTCGTCGGTGAAGGCGAGCCCCATGGGGCTGCTCTCGATGACGCGCTTGAGCGCGGCCTGCCCCGCGGAGCGCTCGCGCTGGCGCAGCAGCTGCTCCTGGCGGCGCAGCGCCTCGGTCTTCTCGTGCAGGTGCACGAACACGCTCACCTTGGTGCGCAGGATGTCCGCGTCGAAGGGCTTCACCACGTAGTCCACCGCGCCGTGCGCGTAGCCGTTGAGGATGTGGGCCTCCTCGCGGTGGATGGCGGTGAGGAAGATGAGCGGCACGTGGCGCGTCTTCTCGCGCGCCTTGATCAGCTTCGCCGTCTCGAAGCCGTCCAGCCCCGGCATCTGCACGTCCAGGAGGATGGCGGCGAAGTCGTCCTTCAGGAGCGCCTTGAGCGCCTCCTCGCCGCTCTGCACCTGCACGAGCCGCTGCCCCAGCGGCTCGAGCACCGCCGCGAGCGCGAGCAGGTTCGCAGGGTGGTCGTCGACGAGCAGGATGTTCGCCTGCCCCTCCACCTCGCTGCCCACCGCGAGCGCGCGGCTGCCCCGACTTGCCATGGGGAGCAACAGAACCCAGCCGGCGCCCCGCCGCAGCCCAAAATGCGGGGGACGCCCGCCTGCACGCCCGCTGCCCAACAGCTCGCGCGCCGAGCGGCGGGAATCCGACGCCCGGCCGCGCTGCGCTCCCACCCGGGGTGCGGGGCCGTGCGAGGGTAGGGCCCCTGCGATGCAGCCCGCTCCCGCCCCGCCGTCCCTTCCTGCGACCTCCCGCCCGCCCGCGGCCGGGGCCTGGGCGCAGCCCTGGCTGCCCTGGGCGGTGCTGGTAGCGGCGCTGCTGCTCACCGCGCTCGCCACCCGGTGGAGCCTGCAGGAGGCGGAGGAGCGGCGAAGGGCCCGCTTCGATGCGGCGGCCGAGGCGGTGGTGGACCGGCTCGAGGTGCGGTTCGACGCGCAGGCCTCGCTGCTGCGCGGGGTGGCGGGGCTCTTCGTGGGCAGCAGCAGCGTGACGCGCACGGAGTTCCACGACTACGTGGCGCAGCAGCTCCTGAACGACCGCTTCCCGGGCGCGCGCGGCGTGGGCTACAGCCCGCGCGTGCGCCCCGAGGACGAGGAGGCGCTGGTCGCGCACGCGCGCGAGGAGGGGCTCGCGGACTTCCGCCTCTGGCCGCCGCGCACCCCCGGGCGCGACCGCTTCACCGTCCTCTTCCTCGAGCCGCTGGACGCGCGCAACCGCGCCGCGCTGGGCTTCGACATGTTCAGCGAGCCCACGCGCGCCGAGGCGATGGCGCGCGCGCGCGACACCGGGCGCGCGGCGCTGAGCGGGCGGGTGGAGCTGAAGCAGGAGATCGAGGACCAGAAGCAGCCCGGCTTCCTCCTCTACCTGCCGCTCTACGAGGACGGGCACACGCCCGCCACCCTGCCGGTGCGCCGCGCGCGGCTGCAGGGCTTCGTGTACGCGCCGTTTCGCGCGGGGGACTTCTTCGAGCGGCTCTTCAGCGAGGCCGCGAGCAGCCCGGTGGGCTTCGAGGTCTACGACGGCGAGGCGGTGGACGCGCGCGCGCTGCTCTACGACAGCACCGCGGGTGAGCAGCGGGAGGCGGGCTACGGGCACGTGCGCACGGTGGTGCTGGCGGGGCGCCCCTGGACGCTCGCCTTCCACGCGCGCCCCGGCTTCGTCTCCTTCACCGAGTGGGCGGTGCGCCCCTTCGTGGGCGTGCTCGGGGTGCTCGCGAGCTTCGCCCTCTTCGGGCTCACCCGGGCGCGCGCCCGCGAGCGCGCCCGCACGGTGGCGCTGTACCAGAGCGAGGAGCGCTTCCGCACGCTCGCGCTGCACAGCACGCACCTGCTCCTGCGCGCGGACCCCGGGGGGGAGCGCTTCGAGGCGCCCGGCTGGGAAGCCTTCACCGGGCAGCCGGAGCGCCAGATGCTCGCGGGCGGGTGGCTGCAGGTGGTGCACCCCGAGGACCGCGCGGCCACGAAGCGCGCCTGGGAGGAGGCGGTGCGCGCGCGCAGGCCGGTGGAGGTGGAGTACCGCATCGTGCACCCGGACACGGGCGTGCGCTGGGTGCACAGCCGCGGCGTGCCACTCCTGGAGCCGGATGGCCGCGTGCGCGAGTGGGTGGCCAGCCTCACGGACGTGACGGAGCGGAGGCTGCGCGAGCAGGAGGCGCACGAGCGCGCGGAGCTCGAGCAGCAGCTCATCGGCATCGTGAGCCACGACCTGCGCACGCCCCTGTCCGCCATCGCCATGAGCGCCCAGTCGCTCGCGGCGAGCAGCGGCCTGGACGAGCGGCAGCGGCGCAGCGTGGCGCGCATCGCCTCCTCCAGCGCCCGCGCGAACCGGATGATCGAGACGCTGCTGGACTTCACCCGCGCCCGGCTGGGGCGCGGCATCCCCGTCACCCCCCGGCCCACGGACCTGCGCGAGGTGGCGCGCCACGCGGTGGAGGAGGCGCGGGCGGCCCACCCCGAGCGCACGCTGCAGCTGCACTGCGAGGGGGACGTCACGGGCGCGTGGGACCCCGAGCGGCTCGAGCAGGTGCTGGGCAACCTGCTGGTCAATGCGCTGCGCCACGGCGACCCCGTGGCGCCCGTGCAGGTGCGGGTCGCGCAGGAGCAGGGCGGGGAGGGGGTGAGCCTCAGCGTGCACAACGCGGGCGCCCCCATCGCCCCCGAGCAGCTGCCCCTGCTCTTCGAGCCCTTCCAGGTGGGCTCGCGCGAGAGCGAGGCGCGCGGCGGCCTGGGGCTGGGGCTGTTCATCGTGAGGGAGATCGTGCGCTCGCACGGGGGCCGCGTGGAGGTGGCCTCGGAGGCGGGCCGCGGCACCACCTTCACCGTGCACCTGCCGCGGCGCACGCCCCTGCCCCCGGCCTGAGGCCCCTGCGTCAATCGGACGCAGTTCCCGGGGCGAATGCACGTGCGTAGAAGGGAGACGTCATGGCTCCCTTGACGCCCCTGCGCGCCTCCCTGGCCGCCGCCCTCGCCTCCGCCCTCCTGCTCGCCCCGCGCCCCGCCCAGGCCTGCGCGGCCTGCGCCTGCGGGGTGCCCAGCCTCACCGTCACCGGCGAGGAGGTGCCCTTCGCGGGCCGGCTGCGGCTGTCCGGCGCGCTGCGCGGCTGGGGGCTGCGGCAGGGGGAGCCGGGCGAGCGCGAGCAGCTGCGCGAGCTGCGCCTGGACCTGGGCGTGGCCTACAGCCCGCGCGACTGGCTCACCCTGTCGGCGGTGGTGCCCCTGCAGGGGCGCGAGCTGCGCGAGTCGAACCTCGCGCGCAGCCGCGCGCTCGCGCCGGGGGACATGGAGGTGAGCGCCCGGGCGGTGGTCGCGCGCGACCGCGCCTTCGCCCCGCGCCACGTGCTCTCGGTGCTGGGGGGGGTGAAGCTGCCCACCGCGCCCGAGGTGCACGACGCCGAGGGCGAGCCCCTGCCGCTCGACGGCCAGCTGGGCACCGGCTCCTTCGACCCCTTCGCGGGGCTCGCCTACTCGGGCTTCCGCGGGCCCTTCGCCCTCTCCGCCAGCGTCACCGGGCGGCTGCCCACCCACGGGCGCGACGGCTACCGCGGGCCCCCCGCGCTGCTCGCCTCGGTGGGCGCGCAGTACCAGCCGCGGGCCCAGGCCTGGGCGCTTCGCCTGGGCAGTGACGTGCAGGTGGCCGGCGCGGGCACGGCCTCCGGCGCGCGCGACGCCTCGGTGAAGGGCGTGGTCGCCTTCCTCTCTCCGGACGTGCTCTTCAGCCCCCGGCAGGACCTGCTGCTCGCGGCCGGCGTGCGCGTGCCCGTGCTGCAGCACACCGAGGAGCCCGTGCGCTTCTCCCCCGTCTTCACCCTCTCCCTGGCGGTCGATAGATGATGCGTCGCTCCCTGCGCCTTCCCGTGTTGCTCTCCCTCTCGCTCCCGGCGATGAGCGCGCTGCTGCTGGGCGCCGGCTGCGGCGAGCACGAGGAGGGCACCGAGCTCGCCCTCACCCTGGAGGCCGCGCCGCAGGGCAGCGTCAGCACCGACGCCCAGGGGCGCCACTTCACGCTCGCAGACGGCCGCAAGGTCACCCTCACGCGCGGCTGGGTGACGCTCTCCAGCGTGGAGCTGCTGCCCTGCGTCGAGCCCGCCAGCGTCTCGCAGCGCCCGCGCCGCCTGCACCTGCCCGCCTTCTCGGTGATGGACCTGTTCATCGGCACCGCGCACGCGCACACCGGCGGCACGCCCACGAAGCTGGGCTCGCCGCACGTGCTCGGCCTGGACGAGGCGGACGGCACCGCCATGGCGCTCGGAGCGCTGCACCCGCCGGTGGGCCGCTTCTGCGCCGCGCGCCTCGCCTTCAGCCCCGCGGACGACGACGCGCACGACCTGCCCACGGCCGTGGACATGGTGGACCGCACCCTGCGGCTCGAGGGCCAGGTGGTGCCGGCAGGCGGCGGTGCGCCCGTGCCCTTCACGCTCGAGAGCGACGCGCTCGCCGGCCGCGACGTCACCTTCGCCGCGCCGCTGGAGCTGAGCGAGAGCGCGCCCAGCACCACCCTGCGCCTCGCGCTCGCGTACGACCGCTGGCTCGAGGGCGTGGCGCTCGGGGATGCGGAGGCCGGGGCGCAGGCGGTGCAGGCCGTCTCCGCCTCCGCTTCGCAGCGGCGCTAGCAGGCGACCCTGGCCCGCAGGGCGGGGGTCATGGCGCCGCGCCCCCGGGCGGGCTAAGCCTACACACCGTGCCCCCCAACCTCCTCAGGCCCCTCGCCCTCATCGTCGAGGACGACGTGCAGTTTGGCGGCGAGCTGCAGCGCCTGGTGCGCGGGTGCGGCTGGGAGGCGGAGTGGGAGCCGGACGGGCTCATCGCGCTGGGCCGGCTCGCGCTGGACCCGGTGCCCCAGCTGCTGCTGCTGGACGTGGAGCTGCCGGGCTTGAGCGGCTGGAGCCTCTACGGCGAGATGATGGCCAGCGCGCGCCTGCCCAAGGTGCCGGCGGTGGTCATCACCAAGTCCATCCGCTCCTACTCGGGGCCGCTCGCCGGCATCCTGGACTACCTGCAGAAGCCCACCACGGACCGCGCCGCCGAGGCCTTCACCGCCACGCTGAAGGACCACCTGCGCACGCGCGGCGAGCTGCTGCGCGCCGCGGGCCGCTAGTCCCCTCGCGGCGGGCTCGCGGCCGGCAGCCGCACCACGAAGGTGGTGCCCGCGCCCGGGGCGCTCTGCACCTCGATGCTGCCGCCGTGGCGCTCCACGATCTCGCGGCAGATGTAGAGCCCCAGCCCCAGGCCGGTGTTGTTGCGGTCCGCCACGGCGCGCTCGAAGCGCTGGAAGATGCGCTCCTGGTCCGCGGGCGCGATGCCCGGCCCCTCGTCGCGCACGCTCAAGAGCGCGCTCGGGCCCCCGGGCCCCCGCGCGGCCCCGACCGTCACGGTGACCGGCGAGCGCTCGCCGTAGCGCAGCGCATTGGTGACGAGGTTCGCGAGCACCTGCTCGATGCGGAAGCGGTCCCACGCCCCGTGCACCGGCGTGCACGGGCCCAGCACCAGCCGCGTCTCCTGCGCCTGCGCCTGGGGCGCGAGCCGCTCCACGCACTCGTGCGCCAGCTCCGCCAGGTCGAAGGACTCCAGCTGCAGCGCGAGCTTGCCGGTGGCGATGCGCGAGATGTCCAGCATGTCTCCCACGAGGCGCGCGAGCCGCGTGGTGCTGCGCTCCGCCTGCTCCACCCAGCGCACGGCGCGCGCGCCGTCCAGGCTGCCGTCCTCCTGCGCCAGCGCGCGGTGCGCGAGCTGGGTCTGCAGGCGCAGCGAGGTCAGCGGCGTGTTGAGCTCGTGGCTCGCGATGGAGAGGAACTCGTCGCGCGAGCGCACCGCCTCGCGCAGCTGCTGCAGCAGCAGCGCCTGCGCGCGGCGCTGGCGCTGCGCGGCGAGCTGCACGGACAGCTCGCGCGCGAGCGCCTCGAGGAACTCGCGGTACTTCTGGTCCAGGCGCAGCCGCGGGCTCACCCCCAGCACCACCACGCCGCGCGTGCCGTCCTCCTCCTGCAGCGGCAGCGCGAGCGCCTGCGCGTTGGGCTCGGGCCAGGGGCGGCGCGGCGCGTGGGCGAGCGGCGCGTCCAGCACCTCCAGCGCCACGCTCGCGCGCGTCTCCAGCGCGCGCAGCGCCGCGGCGCGCAGGCGCGGCAGTCCGTCCAGAGCCTGCAGTCCCTGCGCGCTCAGCTCCAGCCCCGCCTGCGCCCGCAGCTGCAGCCCGCGCTCGCCGGGCGCCTGCTCCAGCAGCACGCAGAAGGGCACGTCGCGCGCGCCCGGCGCGAGCGCGCGCTCCAGGTCCAGGCTCGCGGTGTCCAGCTGGCCCAGGTGCAGCGCCAGCTCGCGCAGCGTGTCGGTGCGCCGCTGGCTGAGCACGCCGCCCGTCACCTCCACCACCGGCTGCCACAGCCCCCCGATGCGCCCGTCGTCGTCGCGCAGGGCGCTGAAGGTGAAGGTGAAGTAGGCCTCCTCGGTGAAGCCGTGGCGGGTGAGGGGGATGTGCGCGTGGTCCACCGAGAACACCCGGTCGCGCAGGAACACGTCCTGCATCCAGGGGTCCAGCATCGGCGCGGTGTCCGGCCAGCACTCGCGGTAGGGGCTGCCGAGAAAGCGCGGGTGGCGCGGGCCCATGATGAGCGCGTAGCCGGCGTTGTAGAGCTGCCGCTGCTCGGGGCCCCAGAAGACGATGGCCGGGGTGGGCATGCGCAGGATCATCGCCACCGCGTTGCGCAGGCTGCGGCTCCAGCGCGCGGGCGGCCCCAGCGGCGAGTCCTCCCAGGGGTGCGCGAGGTAGAGCGCGCCCATCTCCCCGCTCGCGGCGAGCAGGTCGAGGAAGGACTGGAGCTCGGCGTCGGCGGACATGGGCAGGTCAGCTGCGCGACAGGGGCAGCCGCACGCTGAAGGTGGAGCCCTCGCCCAGCGCGCTCTTCACGCTGAGCGAGCCTCCGTGCAGCCGCGCCAGCGCGCTGGCGATGTAGAGCCCCAGCCCGTGGCCGCGGCCCACGTCCTCGTCCGCGCGGTGGAAGCGGTCGAAGATGTTGGGCACCTCGGAGGCCGGGATGCCCTGGCCCCAGTCGCGCACGTGCACCACCACCAGCCCCGCGCTCGTGCTCAGCCCCACCTCCACCTGCCGCCGCTCGCCGCCGTACTTCACGGCGTTGGACAGCAGGTTGTCGAGCACCTGGCGCAGGCGCGCGGCGTCGAAGTGCAGCAGCAGGCGCGCCTCCTCGCAGCGCAGCTCGAAGCGCACCTGCGGCTGCAGCTCGCGCCACTCGTCCACCGCCTGCGAGAGCCAGGCGCACAGGTCCTGGCGCTCGGCCTGCAACGCCACCTTGCCGTCGCTCAGGCGCGCCGCGTCCAGGATGGAGCTGACCAGGCCGTTCATCCGGTCCAGCTGCCGCAGCACCGCGTCCGCTGCCCGGCGCTCCGGCTCGCACGCCGGGCCGTGCTCCGAGAGCTTGCGCGCGAGCACCTGGGCGTGCAGGCGCGCGGCGCTCAGGGGCGTCTTCAGCTCGTGCGCCACCCAGTTGAGCATCTCCTCGCGCCCCGCGCTCTCGCCCCCGCTGCTGCTCCTGCGCGGGGCGGGCAGGGGCACCGCCCGCTCGCCGAGCGCGCCGCACACCGTGGCCTCGAAGGTGGCCAGGTCCACCGGCTTCTGCAGGAAGGCGAGCGCCTCCTCGCGCCCCGCGGGCAGCGCCGCGCTGAGCAGCACGAAGGGCACGCGCGCCGTGGCGGGCTCCGCGCGCAGCGCGCGCATCAGGTCCACGCCGGTGCGCCGCGGCATCATGTGGTCGCTCACCACCAGGTCCGGCGGCTCGCTGCGGGCCATCAGCAGCGCCTGCTCGCCGTCGTGTGCGCGCTGGGCCTCGTAGCCCAGCCCCTCCACCACCTCGGCGAAGACCTCGAGCAGCGCCGCCTCGTCCTCCACCACCAGCACGCGCGCCGGGCGGCTCATGACGCACTGCCGATGCTGCTGCCGATGGGGCGCGCCTGCCCCGTGAGCAGCCCCTCGGCGCTGCGCAGCGGGGCGAGCACGCGCACGCCCGCGTCCGAGATCTCGAACTCGCGCAGGTCGCTGTCGTACTTGCTGTCGCGCATCTTGAGGATGCTCAGGATGCGGTGGATGCGCCCGCGCAGCTCCACGAAGCGCAGCAGCAGCAGGTTCTCCGCCACCCCGGCCACCGGCGCGTCGCTGAAGTCCAGCTCGGTGCCGGCAATCTTGGGCACCTCGCGGGTGAACAGCGTGGTCACCCCGGTCAGGCGCAGGCGCAGCGTGAGGGCGGCGAGGAAGGTGCGGCGGCGCTCGGGGTCCGCGATGGAGAGCTCCAGCTCGGTGAGCCCGTCCACCACCAGGCGCTTCACGCCCCGCCGCGCCACCTCCTGCAGGATGCGGTTGGTCACCACGTCCGCCTCGGCCTCCACCGGCGGCTGGTAGAGAAAGGAGAGCAGGCCGCTCTTCTCGTGGGCGAGCATGTCCAGCCCCACGCGGCCCGCGCGCAGCGCGAGCGCGCTCGGGTGCTCGAAGAAGGAGACGAAGAGCGTGGGCTGCCCGCGGCGCGCGCCCTCGGCCGCGAAGTGCGCGGCGAGCAGCGTCTTGCCGATGCCCATGCTGCCGGCCAGCAGCGTGCTGCCGTAGAGCGGCAGCCCGCCGTCCAGCAGGCTGTCCAGCTCCGGCAGCCCGAAGCCCGCGCGCTCCGCGTGCTGCACCACCTCGGGCTCCGCCACCGGCAGGGCCTCCAGGCGCGGCAGCACGGTGATGCCGCCCGCGTCGATCTGCAGCAGGTGCTCGCCGGTGAGGTGCGCCTGCCCGCGCAGCTTCACCACCTCCGCGCGCCGCAGCCGCCGCGCCGAGCGCCGGCTCACCGCGAGCGAGAGGATGCCGTCCACCGTGGTGGCCTCCGGCAGCGCGAGCAGCCGCTCGAGCGGGTACTCCGTGGTGAACAGCCCCACGCAGTCCGCCGCGGCCAGCCCGATGCCCAGCTCGTAGAGGAACTCGCGCAGCCGCGCCTCGTCCTGCCACAGGTCGCGGATGGCGCGCAGCCCGTCGATGAAGAGCAGCTTCGCGCCGCGCTCGCGCACCGTCTGCACCAGCAGCTCGCGCGTCTCCTTCGCCCCGCGCTTGAGCGTGGCGTAGGCGCTGATGACGAAGAGCTTCTCGTCCAGCAGCTCGCGCCGGAAGAAGGAGAAGCCGGACAGCTCGCTCATCAGCTTGTCGTGCGGCTCGCTCGTCACCGTGGCCACCACCACCGGCAGGCCGCGCGCCGCGGCGAGGAAGGCCACCTGGCTGCAGAGCACCGTCTTGCCGCAGCCCGGGTCGCCGGTGACGATCACGCTCTGGCGATGCGGGATGCCGCCGCCCAGCAGCAGGTCGAGGCTGGGGATGCCGGTGGAGAAGAGGGGGCGGGGACTGCCGTCCATCACACGTCCTTGCCTGAGCAGGGGCGGAAGGAGATCGACCGCGCCTCGGGACATAACGATTCTGGGGATGGAGTCCAATCCGCCCAGCAGCGTGCGCCCGCCGTGTCGCCTGCACTGTTCGCTACCCGCTGCTTCGGCGCCGGTGAGGCTCCGGTGGGAGCGGCGCCTACGCCGCCGGGTCGGCGCGCGGGAGGCGGAACCAGAAGGTGCTGCCCGCGCCCGCCTCGCTGTGCACGCCCACGCTGCCGCCGTGCGCCTCCACGATCTCGCGCACGATCATCAGCCCCAGGCCCGTGCCGCTCACCGCGCCCGCGTCCTCCGCGCGCGTGTAGCGGTTGAAGAGCCGCGGCAGCTCCTCGGGCGCGATGCCGCGCCCGGTGTCCTGCACCTGCGTCTCCACCCAGCCCTCCGTCAGCTCCACGCGCGCCTCCACGCGGCCGCCCTTGGGGGTGAACTTGATGGCGTTGGAGACCAGGTTGTTCACCACCTGGCCCAGCCGCCGGCGGTCCCCCACCACCATCGCGCGCTGGCCGCGCGGGGCGCACTCGAGGCGCACCCCGCTGTTGTCCGCGAGCACCTGGAAGTCGTCGAAGGTGTCGCAGAGCAGGTCCGGCAGGTCCACCGGCTGCGGCTCCAGCTTCAGCCCCGCCGCCTCCAGGCGCGCGAGCTCGAGGAAGTCCCCCACCAGGTTTCCCAGCTCGCCGATGCGCTGCTGGATGCGGCCCAGGTCCTGGCGGTGCTGCTCGCTCAGGGTGCCGCCCTTGCCCGCGAGCATCAGCTGGGTGCGCAGGAGCACCGCCTGCAGCGGGGTGCGCAGGTCGTGCGCGATGACCGAGTAGAAGTCCAGCCGCCGCGCCTCCAGCAGCCGCTGCGCCGTCACGTCGCGCAAGGAGATGGTGGTGCTCGCCGCCGCGTCCACCGCGAGCGGGCGCACCACGGGGGCGTACCAGGCATCCCCCACCCGCACGTCCGGCAGCGGGAACAGCTCCGTGCTCACGTCCGGGATCTGGTCCACCGCGAGCCCGGGCAGCAGCTCGCGCACCGGCTGCCCCAGCAGCTCGCGCGCACCGCGGCCCAGCATCCGCTCCGCCTCCGCGTTCACGTAGGTGAGGCGCCCCGCGCTGTCGATGGTGAGCAGCGCCTCGGGCAGCCCCGCGAGCAGCGCCAGCGCCGCTCCTTCCGCGCGCTCGGCCCGCTCGCGCAAGAGGTGCATGCGCACCAGCGCCGCCACGCGCGCCACCAGCTCCCCCGGCCGGAAGGGCTTGGTCACGTAGTCGTTCGCCCCCGCGGCGAGCCCCGCCACCAGGTCCTCCGGGCGCGAGTGCGAGGTGAGCATCAGGATGGGCAGGGCCTCGGTCGCCTGGTTGGCGCGCAGGAACTGGCAGACCTCGATGCCCGAGAGCCCCGGCATCAGCCAGTCCAGCACCAGCACCTCCGGCGCCTGCAGCCGGGCGAGCGCCTCCAGCATCTCGGCGCCGTCGCGGAAGGTCGCCACGTGGTAGCTCGGGGCCAGCGCCTGGCGCACCACCTCGGTCTCGGCCGCACTGTCGTCTACCACCCAGATGGTGGGGCGGGTCTCGCTGGGTGGGCTGAGCAATTTGTGGGGGATCACGCGCGTTTTCTTGGCTACCGGCTGCACCCAGGTACTTTGAACCCGAGGGTCCTGCACCCTAGTCCCTCCGGGGATGGACCCAAAGCGGGACTGTCCTCGGGTGCTCACAGGGCGCCCTCGCGCGCAGCACTGAACAGGTCCGGGCCGCAGAGCGCGCTAGCGTCGGCGCGCGGGTGCAGGGGCCGTGAGCAGGGGCCGTTGGTTGGAGGAAGTCGATGGCGGAAGTGCTGGTGGTGGACGACAGCAAGATGATGCGGGACATGGTGGTGGCCTGCCTGCGCGCCGAGCCCGGGCTCTCCTTCACCCACGCCTCGAGCGGCCTGGAGGCCATCGAGCGCCTCAGCCTCAAGCCCTTCGACCTCGTCGTCCTGGACCTGAACATGCCGGACATCGGCGGGGTGGAGGTCGTGGAGTTCGTGCGCAGCCAGGACACGCTGCGCTCGCTCCCCATCGTGATCGTCACCACCCGCGGGGACGAGGAGAGCCGCGCGCGCGTGCTCGCCGCCGGGGCGAACCGCTTCATGACCAAGCCCTTCACCCCCGAGGGCATCCTCGGCGAGGTGCGCGGCCTGCTGGGAGCCAAGGGCGCGCCGTGAGCCGCCCGGTGAACCTCGCCGACTTCCTCCCTCCGTACCTCGCGGAGGTGGAGGAGCTGCTCGGGCTCGCGCACACCCAGCTGCTCACGCTGGAGACGGCAGCGCGCGGCGGGGCGCCGCAGCCGCGCGCGGTGCGCGAGCTGTTCCGCGTGCTGCACACCATCAAGGGCCTGTCCGCCATGGTGGACGTGGAGCCGGTGGTGGCGCTCACCCACCTGATGGAGGCCAGCGTGCGCGCGGCGGACCGCGCCGGCGGCAAGCTCCCCCCTGCGAGCATCGAGCCGCTCTTGCAGGGGCTCAAGGCGGTGGAGGTGCGGGTGCGCGCGCTGGGCGCGGGCAAGCCCGTGCCGCCTGCACCCAGTGCCCTGCTGGACGCGCTCGAGGGGCTGGAGGGCGCCGAGCGCCGCGCAGCCCCCCGCGCCGCCGCCCCCGCCGAGGTGCAGTTCGACCTGGAGCCCGCGCTCGCGAGCAAGCTCTCCGCCTCCGAGCGCGAGCAGCTCACGCAAGGGGTGCAGGGCGGGCGGCGCGCGCTGCGGGTGGACTTCGCGCCCAGCCCCCAGCGCTCGGCCGCCGGGCTCACCATCAACACGGTGCGCGAGCGCGTGTCGCAGGTGGCGGAGATCGTGAAGGTGGTGCCGCTCAGCCGCCCGGGCGGCGCGCCCGGCAGCGGGCTCGTCTTCGCGCTGCTGGTGCTCAGCAGCGGGCCGGACGCGGCGCTCGCGGCCGCGGTGGAGGTGGCGCCCGCAGAGGTGCGGCTCGTCGCCCAGCCGCCGCCCCCGCCCGAGGAGGACGCGGCGCTCGCTTCGGGAGCGCTGGCCGGAGACCTCTCTGCTGACCCGTCCTCCGACCTGGCCGGAGTCCTGCCCGAGGCGCCGCTCGACGAGGAGGTGGCCCCGCAGCGCCACGGCATCGTGCGCGTGGAGACGGCGCGCCTGGACGAGGCGATGGAGCGGCTCGCCGCGCTCGTGGTCACGCGCTCGCGGCTGCAGCGCGCGGCCGCCGCGCTCACGGCCTCCGGCGCCAACACGCGCGAGCTGGTGCAGATCCTCCAGGAGAACGCGCGGCAGCTGCGCGACCTGCGCGCCGCCATCGTGCGCGTGCGCATGGTGAAGGTGGGCGAGGTGCTCGAGCGCCTGCCGCTCATCGTGCGGGGCCTTCGCCGCAGCACCGGCAAGCAGGTGGCGCTGCAGCTGGAGCTGGGCGCGGCCGAGCTGGACAAGGCCGTGGGCGACCGGCTCTTCCCCGCCATCGTGCACCTGGTGCGCAACGCCGTGGACCACGCGCTGGAGCCCCCCGAGGAGCGGCGGCGCGCGGGAAAGCCCGAGGAGGGGCTGCTGCGCATCGTGTGCCGCGAGCGCAGCAACTCGCAGCTCGAGGTGCAGGTCTCGGACGACGGGCGCGGCGTGGATGCGGCGGCCGTGGCCCGGCGCGCGGGCGTGCCCGTTCCGCAGAGCGACGAGGAGCTGCTCGAGCTCCTGTGCCGCCCGGGCCTGAGCACCCGCGAGGAGGTCACCACCACCAGCGGGCGCGGCATGGGCATGGACATCGTGAAGCGCATCGCGGTGGACCAGCTGGGCGGCGAGCTGCGGCTGCAGACGGAGGCCGGCGTGGGCACCACCTTCACGCTGCGCGTGCCGCTCACCATCTCCATCGTGGACGCCTTCGTGTTCGAGAGCGGGCAGCAGCGCTACGCCGTGCCGGTGGCCACCGTGGAGGAGCTGGTGGAGGTGGACGCGGCGCGCCTCGTGCGCGGCCCCGGCGGCGCGGAGGCGCGCGGCGAGGTGCAGATCCTCGAGCGGCGCGGGCAGGCGGTGCCGCTGCTGCGGCTCGCCACCGTGCTGGGGCAGCCGGCGGGCGAGGGCGGAGGCCAGAAGGCGCTGGTGGTGCGCCAGCGCGGCGAGCCGGTGGCCTTCGCGGTGGACCGGATGCTGGGGCAGCAGGAGATCGTCATCCGGCCGCTCGAGGACGTGCTGGTGAAGGTGCGCGGCGTCTCGGGCGCCACCGACCTGGGCGACGGGCGGCCCACGCTGGTGCTGGACCTCATCGCGCTGGGCGGCGGGGCGGCGGCGGAAGCGCAGCGGCGGGAGCGGGTGTCATGAGCGTGTTGCATGTGGTGTTCCGCGTGGGCACGGCCGAGTACGTGCTCCCGGCGGCGGACGTGGTGCAGATGGAGTCCTTCAGCGGCGCCACCCCCGTGCCCGGCAGCCCCGCGTACGTCGCGGGGCTGGTGCAGGTGCGCGGCCGGGTGCTCCCGGTCATCGACGCGCGCGCCCGCTTCGGGCTGCCGCCCGCCGAGCGCAACCTGGACACCCGGGTGGTGGTGGGGCAGGTCGCGGCGCCGGGCGGGGGCCTGCGCACGGTGGGGCTCATCGTGGACGCGGCGCGCGAGGTGGTGAAGCTGGACCCGGAGCAGCTGCGCCCGCCTCCGCCCCTGGTGGCCGAGCAGGCCCGGGGCTTCGTGAAGGCCGTGGCGCAGGTGGGCGGCGTGGGGCAGGGAAGCGCAGGGGCAGGCGGCAGCGGCCGGCTGCTGCTGCTCATCGATCTGAACAAAGTCGTGGGTGAGGAGCAGGTCCATGCCGAGTGACAAGACGAAGGGGACGAACGCCGCGGGCCGCACGGTCAACGGGGCGCGCAGCAGCGCGATGGCGGCGGGGGGGATGGACGACGCGCGCAGCCTCGCCGAGCTCGCGCAGCGCCGGTTGCAGGAGACGGCCGGCTTCGCCCAGGCGCTCGAGCAGACGGTGAACCGGCTCGCGGCGGGCGGCAACGAGCAGGCGGCCGGCGGCGAGCAGGTGCGCGCGGCGATCGAGGGCGTGGCGGCCAGCGTGGAGGAGACGGGCCAGGCGGCCCAGAGCCTCGCGCGCTCGCAGCGCCAGGTGAGCGAGAGCGCGAAGGAGCTCACGCGCGAGGCGGAGCTCGCCAGCGCCGCGCTGCAGGAGATCACCGCCTCGGTGGGCTCCGTGCGCAAGGACGCCGCCCAGCTCGCCACCTCCTCGGAGGGGATGGCCAGCGCGCTGGAGGAGACCACCCGCTCGGTGCGCGGCGTGGGCACCAACGCGGAGAGCCTCGCCGCCGCGAGCGAGGAGCTGCTCGCGAGCGCCGCCGAGATGAGCGCCACCACCGCGGACCTCGCCACGCGCGGCCAGGCCAACGCCTCCACCATCGAGGAGGTGGCGGCCACCGCCGAGGAGATGAGCAAGGGCATCGCCCGGCTCGCCCAGGATGCGCAGGGCGTGGGCGAGCGCGTGGGCGGCATGGCGGGCAGCGTCGCCGCCGCGAGCCGCACCATGGCGGCCGTGGGCACGGACGCGCAGGACATGGCGGCCGCGGTGGAGGAGACGGCTGCCACCACCGAGCAGCTCGCGCGCAGCGTGCGCACCGTGGCGGACCACGCGAAGGCGCTGGAGGGCGCCACCACCGCCAACGCCTCCACCGTGGCGGAGATCGCCGCCTCGGTGGAGGAGGTGATGGCCACCGCGGAGAAGAACGCCTCCGTGGTGGACGCCAACGCGAGCACCATCGAGCAGTTCGCCCGCTCGGCGCAGGCGGTCGCGCGCAGCGTGGAGCAGATCAACACGCTGGCCAGCGGCAGCGCCAGCGCGAGCCAGCAGCTGGACCGCAGCACCCGCAAGATCGCCCAGATGAGCGAGGAGGCGCGCGGCACCGCCGAGCGCGTGGGCGTGGCGGCGCGCGAGGGCGGCGTCATCGTGGGCCGCTCCATCTCCGGCCTCACCCGCATCCGCGGCTCCATCGTGGAGAGCGCGAGCGTGATGAAGGAGATGGGCAAGCGCGCCGAGGAGATCGGCGACATCGTGCAGACCATCAACCTCATCGCCGACCGCACCAACCTGCTCTCGCTCAACGCGAGCATCGAGGCGGCGCGCGCGGGCGAGCACGGGCGCGGCTTCGCCGTGGTGGCCGAGGAGATCCGCGCGCTCGCGGACCGCGCCGCCGCCGCCAGCGCGGACGTGGCCAAGATCGTCCGCGGCCTGCAGGGCACCGCGCGCGAGGCCGCCCAGGCCACCGTGGAGGGCGTGCGCGCCGCGGACGAGGGCGCGAGCCTCGCCGGCGACGCCGAGCGCGCGCTGGCCACCATCCTCAAGGGCGTGGACGAGCTGGGCACCACCGTGCGCGAGGTGAGCCGCGCCACGGGCGAGCAGGTGGACGCGGCGCAGAGCCTCGCCCAGGCCACCGTGAAGGTGAGCGAGCAGGGGCGCGCCATCGCCCAGGCCGCGAGCGAGCAGGCGCAGGCCGCGCAGAGCCTCGCGCAGAGCGGCGCCGAGATGCGCCGCATGGCGAAGCAGACCCAGCAGGCCACGGCCGAGCAGGCGCGCGCGCTGCGCGACCTGGTGCGCTCCAACACCCAGCTGACGGCCGCCGCCGAGCAGGTGAGCCGCGCCACCCAGGAGCAGAGCGTGGGCGCCGGCGAGCTGGCCAAGGCGAGCGCGCAGCTGCGCGGGCTGGTGCAGAAGACGAGCAGCGCGGTGGTGGAGCAGAGCAAGGCGCTCGCCGCCACCGGCGCGCTCGCGCACGAGGTGAGCCAGTCCACCGGCCGCACCCTCACCGGCCTGAGCGAGCAGGCCCGCGCGGCGGCCGAGGTCGCGCGCGCCATGGAGGACGCGCGCAAGGGCGCGGTGCAGACCGCGCGTGCGGTAGCCGAGCAGAGCCGCGCCGCGGGGCAGATCGAGACGGCCGCCCGCGACGTCACCCGCCTCGCCGCCGACGTCACCCGCGCCACCGACGAGCAGGGCAAGGCGCTGCAGGGGCTCGCCCGGGACGCGGACGAGGTGCGCCGCATCTCGAAGCAGACGGCGCGCGCGGTGGAGGAGCAGAACGAGGCGCTGGTGGCCGCGGCCGCCGGCGTCGCGCGGCAGACCTCGGGGGTGGCCGGGGTGGCCCGCGCCACCGCGGAGCAGGCCACCATGAGCGAGCAGATCGCCCGCGCGGTGGACGACATGCGCGGCCGCGCCCGGGAGATCGTCTCCACCACCGCGCAGCAGGCGCGCCTCGCCTCCGGCAGCGCGAACGACGTGCGCGAGCTGGCGGGCCGCGTGGCGCAGCTGGGCCGGGTGCACGCCGAGCAGTCCGAGGCCGTGGGCCGGGTGAGCGCGCTGCTCGGCGAGCCCCGGTCGCAGGGCGCTTCGCTCCAGGGCAGCGCCTCGCGGGGCGCCGGGCCCCAGGGCGCGGCAGCGCAGGGGGCCGCGGCACAGGGCGCCAGCGCCCCCACCCCGAAGGGCGCTCCCGCCGCGCGCCAGACCCCGGAGCAGAAGTGACGTCCGCCCCCGCAGCGTCGTCCGCAGCCTCCCGGCTCTCGCTCTCCGCCGCGGACCGCCGCCGCCTGGACGAGGTGGAGGCGCTCGCGCGCCAGGGCGCCGCGGGCGTGGCCCCGCTCGTCTCGCGCCTGGACGACCCGAGCTGGGCGGTGCGCCGCGGCGTGGTCGCGGCGCTCGCGCAGCTGGGCGACGTGGCCGTGGGCCCCCTGTGCGAGGTGCTGGTGCGCGGCCGCGACAACGAGGCGCGCATCGCGGCGGCCGTGGACGCGCTGAGCGCCTCGAGCGGCGACGCGGAGGGGGCCGTGGCGGGGCTGGTGGAGCACCCGGACGCCGCCGTCGTGTACGACGCCGCCCAGGTGCTGGGCCGGCGGCGCAGCGCCGAGGCCGCCCCGCTGCTCGCGCGCCTCACCGCGCACCCGGACGACAACGTGGCCGTGGCGGCCATCGAGGCGCTGGGCCGGGTGGGCGGCGGCGCCGCGGTGGACGCGCTCATCGCCTCGGCCACCAGCGGCAACTTCTTCCGCACCTTCCCCGCCATCGACGTGCTGGGGCGCACCGGGGACGCGCGCGCGGTGGCGCCGCTGGTGTCCCTGCTGGAGAGCCCCGTGTACGCGCTGGAGGCCGCGCGCGCCCTGGGGCGCACCGGCGATGAGCGCGCGGTGCCGCCCCTGGTAGGGCTGCTGTCTCGCGCGGGTGAGGCGCACGCGCGCGTGGCCGCGACCAGCCTGCTCGAGGTGCACGAGGCGCAGGTGGTGCGGCTCGGGGTGAGCCACGCGGTGGCCGAGGCGCTCGCGGCCGCGGGCCCCGCGCTGGGCCGCCGCCTCACCCGCTGCCTGCCGGGCGCGGACGTAGCGGAGCGCGTGGCCCTGGGCCGGCTGCTGGGCTGGGTGGGCGGGGGCGAGGCCGTGGCCGCGCTCATCGACCTGCTGGATGCCGAGCCCCCGGTGGCCTACGCCGCCGCGCGCGCGCTGGGCGAGCGCACGGGCGCGAGCGCCGGGAGCGCCGCGGCCGTGGACGAGGGCGTGGAGGAGCAGGTGCGGCTCGCGCTGCGCTCCGGCGAGAGCGCGCGGCGGCTCGTGCTGCTGCCGCTGGTGGGGCGGAAGGCCGCCGCGGTGGGCGACATCCTCGCCTGCCTCGAGGACCGCGACCCGGCGGTGCGCGCGCTCGCCTGCGAGACGCTCGCGCGCATCGGGGACGTGGGCGCGGTGGAGCCGCTCTTCGCGCGGCTCGCGGACGCGGACGCGCGCGTGGCCCAGGCGGCCCAGGGCGCCATCCAGTCCCTGGGCAGCCCGCGCACCGAGGCGCTCGCGCTCGCGGCCGCCGGCAGCCCGGACACCCGGGTGCGCCGCGCCGCCCTGCGCATCATCGCGTACTTCGGCTACGCGAAGGGCCTCGAGCCGCTGCTCGCCGCGGTGGACTCCGAGGACGAGCGCCTGCGCGACGCGGCCCTCTTCGGCCTGCCCTTCCTCGAGGACCCGCGCGCCCTGCAGGCGCTGCTGCAGGCAGCCCGCCACGCGGCGCCGCGCACCCGGGCCAGCGCGATGCGCGCGCTGGGCCAGGTGTCTGGTGAGGAGCAGGTGACGGAGGTACTGCGCGCGGGCCTGAAGGACGCGGACGCGTGGGTGCGCTACTACGCCTGCCAGTCGCTGGGCCGGCGCGGAGATGCCGGGGCCGTGGACGAGGTGGTGGCGCTGATGGACGACGAGGCGGGGCAGGTGCGGGTGGCGGCCGTCGAGGCGCTCGCGCACCTGCGCACCCCGGCCGCGCTCGCGGCGCTGCGCCGCGCGGCGAGCGCTCCGGACGCGGACCTGCAGCGCGCGGCCCTCCTGGGCCTGGGCGCGCAGCGCCAGGTGGACAGCCTGCCCGCGCTGCTCTCGGCGCTGGATGCGCCGGATGCCGCCACGCGGCTCGTCGCGGTGAGCGCGCTCGCGGCGTTCGGCGGCAATGCCCCCGGGGGTGGAGGAGGGCCGCCCGAGGTGCTGCCCGCGCTGGGCCGCGCCGCGCACGACCCGGACGAGAGCGTGCGCACCGCGGCGCTCGGCTTCCTCGCCGCGCGCGAGGAGCCCGCCGCCACGGCCCTGCTGGTGGGGCTGCTCGCGCATCCGGCCGCGCGCGCCGCCGCCCTCTCCGCGCTCGCGCAGCCGGTGCCCGGGCGCATCGCCGGGCTGCAGGCGGGGCTCGAGTCCGCGGACGAGGAGGTGGCGCCGCTGGTGGTGGCCGCACTCGCCAGGATGGGGCGCGCGGACGCCACGGCCGCGCTGGTGGACACGCTCAAGGGCGGCCACGCCCACTCGCGCCGGGCCGCCGCGAGCGCGCTCGCGCAGCTGGGCCCCGCGGCCCACGCCGCGCTCGCCAGCGCTGCGGAAGAGGACCCGGATCCCGAGGTGCGCCGCCTGTGCACGGAGGCGCTGGGACGCTGATGGCCCTGCCGCTCTCCCCCCCCGTCTTCTCCATCCTCAGCGGCCTCATCGAGGCGCGCGCGGGCCTGCACTACGCGCCCTCCGACCAGGAGCTGCTCGCGGAGAAGGTCAGCGAGCGCGCGCTCGAGGCGGGCTTCGACTCGCTGCTCGACTACTACTACTTCCTCCGCTACGACCCCGCAGGCCCCGCGGCGCTCGACGCGCTCATCGACACGCTCACCGTCCACGAGACCTACTTCTTCCGCGAGGTGGACCAGCTGCGCGCCCTGGTGGACGGAGTGCTGGTGCCGCGCGCGCGCCAGGGGCTCACCACCCGCGTGTGGAGCGCCGCCTGCTCCACCGGCGAGGAGCCGCTCACGCTGGCGATGATGCTCGCCGAGCGCGGCCTCTCGGGCGCGGGCAGCCGCGTGGAGCTGGTGGCGAGCGACATCAGCCAGAAGGTGCTGGAGCGCGCGCAGCGCGGCGAGTTCGGCCGGCGCTCCTTGCGCGCGCTGCCCCCGGGCATCGACGGGCGCTTCCTCGACGTGGCCCCGGGCAGCGAGAGTGCCACCGTGCGCGCGGAGCTGCGCGAGCAGGTGCAGTGGAAGCGCGTGAACCTGGTGGACCCGAAGCAGGTGGCGGCCCTGGGCCGCTTCCACGTCATCCTCTGCCGCAACGTGATGATCTACTTCAGCGACGAGACGGCCCGCCGCGTCGTCGAGTCGCTCACCACCGCGCTCGAGCCCGGCGGCCACCTGCTGGTGGGCACGAGCGAGAGCCTGCTGCGCTTCGGCACCCAGCTCCTGTGCGAGGAGAAAGGCGGCGCGTTCTTCTACACGAAGGAGGCGGCGCGATGAGCGGCCCCGCTCCCATTCGTGTCCTGGTGGTGGACGACTCCGCCTTCGCGCGCAAGGTGCTGCGCGAGGCGCTCTCGCGCGCGGAGGGCCTGGAGGTGGTGGGCACCGCGCGCGACGGGCTGGACGCGCTGGAGAAGATCGCCGAGCTGCGCCCGGACGTGGTCACGCTGGACCTGGTGATGCCGGGGCTGGACGGGGTGGGGGTGCTCAAGGCGCTGCACGGCCCCACTCCGCCGCGCGTCGTCGTGGTGAGCATGGCGGACTCGGAGAGCGAGCTGGCCATGGCCGCGATGCAGGCGGGCGCGGTGGAGCTCGTGCACAAGCCCACGGCGCTGGCCACGGACCGCCTCTACGAGCTGGCGGACGAGCTGGTGGCCAAGGTGCGCATCGCCGCCGGAGCCCGCCCCCTGCCCGACCCCCTCTCCCTCCGGGAGAGGGATGGGGTGAGGGTGCCTGACGAAGCTCCGCCTCCCCGGGCCCCCGCCACGGATACCCCCCTCGTGGTCATCGGCACCTCCACCGGCGGCCCGCAGGCCCTCACCCGCCTGCTGATGGCGCTGCCCCCGGACTTCCCCAGCCCGGTGGCCATCGCGCTGCACATCCCGCCCGGCTACACCCAGGCGCTCGCCGAGCGGCTGAACACCCAGTGCGCGCTCGAGGTGCTCGAGGCCTCGGACGGGCTCGCGCTGCGCCCGGGCCGGGCGGTGCTCGCGCGCGCGGGGCTGCACCTGAAGCTGGAGGGGCGGGGCGAGGCCTGCGTGGCGCGCCTGGACCTGGAGCCGCTCACCACGCCGCACCGGCCCGCGGTGGACGTGCTCTTCGAGAGCGCGGCGCGGGCCTGGGGCAAGGACGTGCTCGCGGTGGTGCTCACCGGCATGGGCAACGACGGGCTCGAGGGCGCGCGGCGCGTGCGGGCGGCCGGCGGCCGCGTGCTCACCGAGGCCCAGAGCTCCTGCGTCGTCTACGGGATGCCGCGCTCGGTGGACGAGGCAGGGCTGTCCTCGGGAAAGGTGCCGCTGGAGCGCATGGCCGCGGCGCTGCTCGCGCGCGTGTAGCTAGGGCCCGCGCGGCAGGCACACGCGGAACAGCGTGCCCTCCTCTCCCGACGAGCGCACCTCCACGCTGCCACCGTGCGCCCGCACCAGCTGCCGCACGATGTAGAGCCCCAGCCCCACGCTGCGGTCCTGGGCCGCGTCCAGGCCGGGGGCGCCGCGCTGCAGCGGCTCGAAGAGGCGCGCCTGCAGCTCGGGGGCGAGCGGGTCGCCCGCGTTGTGCACCTCGAGCACCACCTGGTCCGCCTCCCCGCGGGTGCTCACGCGCACCGGGGTGCCCTCCGGGCTGTATTTGAGCGCGTTGCTCGCCAGGTTCTCCACCACCTGGGCCATGCGGCGCCCGTCCCACAGTCCCTCGCCGCTGCCCTGCACCTCCACGCGCAGCTCGCGCTCCGGGTAGGCGGCCTGCACCTCCTGCAGCGCCTCCTGCACCACGGCGTGCAGGTCCAGCGGCCGGCGCAGCACGGGGATGCCCCCGCCCATGCGCGCGCGGGTGAAGTCCAGCAGGTCGCGCACCAGCCCCAGGGTGTGCTCGGCGGCGCTCTGGATGCGCACGATGGCCTGGGCCGCGCGCCCGTCCAGCGACCCGTCGTGCAGCAGCGTCTCCGCGGTGAGGCGCACTGCGGCGAGCGGGGTGCGCAGATCGTGGCTGACGATGCCCACGAACTCCTGCTCGAACTGCACGCGCTCGCGCTGGGCCTGCGCGAGCCGGCGCGTGCGCACCAGGGTGCGCGCGCGCGCGAGCAGCTCCAGCGCGTCGTAGGGCTTGCTCACGAAGTCGTTGGCCCCGGCGGCGAGCGCCTGCGTGCGGTCCTCGCGCGCGGTGCTCGCGGTGAGCACCAGCACCGGGAGCATCACCTCGTCGTAGCGCTCGCGCAGGAAGCGGCAGGCCTCGAGCCCCGACACCCCGGGCAGGCGCCAGTCGAGCACGACGAGGTCCACCCCGTCCGCTCCCGCGTTCTCCTCGAGGGCCTCGAGGAAGGAGGCCCCGTCGGTGAAGACGCGCACCTCGTGGGCGTCCGCCAGGAGCGCGCGCGCCTGCTCGGCCTCCAGGGGGCTGTCCTCCACGAGCCACACCCTTCCGCGCGGGGCCTCCTGTAGGCGGGGCGGCGGTGCGCTGGAGCTCGGGGTGTCCACCCCCCTACTCTAATCCGGCGGTGCGCACGCGGCCTCCCCCCTGTCCTGCGGGCCGGGGGACGGGCGGGCTCAGGGCGGGCTGCCGCGCGGCAGGCGCACGGTGAAGGTGGTGCCCTCCTCGGCAGTGGAGCGCACGCCCACGCGGCCCCCGTGGGCCTCCACCAGCTGCTTCACGATGTAGAGCCCCAGCCCCACGCTGCGCCCCTGCCGGTCCAGCTCCGCGGTGGCGCGCTGCAGGGGCTCGAAGATGCGCGGCAGCAGCTCGGGCGCGATGGGCGCCCCGGCGTTGTGCACCTCGAGCAGCACGTGGCCCTCCTCGCCGCGGGTGTGCACCTGCACGGGGGTTGCCTCCGGGCTGTACTTCAGCGCGTTGGTCACCAGGTTCTCCAGCACCTGCACCAGCCGGTCCGCGTCCCACGCGCCGTGGCCGTCCCCCTCGGTGCGCAGGCGCACCTCGCGCTCGGGAAAGGCGGCCTCCAGCTCCTCGAGCGCGCCGGCGACCAGCGCGTGCAGGTCCAGCGGCCGGCGCTCGAGCGGGATGCCTCCGCCCACGCGCGCGCGGGTGAAGTCCAGCAGGTCGCGCACCAGGCGCAGCGCGCGCTCGGCCGAGCCCTGCACCCGCACCGCCGCGCGCGTGGTGCGCGTGTCCAGCGCGGGCGTGCGCAAGAGCCCCTGCACCGAGAGCAGGATGGCCTGCAGCGGGCCGCGCAGGTCGTGGCTCACGATACCGATGAGCTGCTGCTCGAACTGCACACGCTCCTGCAGCGCGAGCTCGGTGCGCTTGCGCTCGGTGATGTCGGTGTTGATCGCCACCGCGCCCACCACCTCGCCGCCCACGCGGATGGGCGCGCAGGAGGCGCGCACCACGCGCTCCTCGCCCGTGCGCAGGTGGCGGATGCGCACCTCCTGCACGTCCGGCGTGCCCTGCAGCGCGTGCGTGAAGGCCTGCTCCTCCACCGGGATGAAGGCGCCGCTGTCCGCGCGCCGCGTCTGGATCTGCTCGGCCAGGGTGGCGATGTTGCGGTTGAGCTCCGCCACGTCCGAGTAGCCCAGCATGGCGAGCGCGGACGCGTTGGCGCGGTCGATGCCGCCCGGCCCGCCCACGTAGACCGCGTCCGGGAGGCTCTCGAAGATGGCCTCCAGCTCCGCGCGGCTCGCCTCGGCCGCCTCACGCGCCTGCCGCTGCTGCGTCACGTCGCGGCCGGCGCAGTACATCAGCCCCTGCTCGGGGACGGAGGCCGTGTACCAGGCAATCCAGCGGTAGCTGCCGTCCTTGCACCGCACGCGGTGCTCGAAGTCCACCAGCCGCTCGCCCTGCGCGAGCCGGCCCGCGGCCGCCTCCGAGCGCGGGCGGTCCTCCGGGTGGACGATGTCGAAGAAGGGCGTGGCGAGCAGCTCCTCCTCGCTGAAGCCCAGCACGGCGCTCATCGCCAGGTTCACGCGCTTCCAGTGCCCGTCCTCCAGCGAGGCGATGGCGAGCAGGTCCGGGGTGAGCTCGAAGAACTGGCTCAGGCGCGCCTCGCTGGCCTCCAGCGCCTGCGCCGCGGCATGGGCCTCGGCCGTGGCGGCCTCCGCCTGCTGCCGCGCGCGCACCTGCTCCGTCACCTCGAAGCCGAAGGCGGCAATGCCCCGCACCTCGCCGCGCTCGTCGCGCATGGGCTGGTACACGAAGGTCCAGTGCGTGTCCTCGAGCCGCCCGTCCCCGCGCCGGTCCAGGCGCAGGGGCACCTCGTGTCCCACGTAGGGCTCGCCCGTCTGGTACACGCGGTCGAGCAGCGCGACGAAGCCCTGCTCCACCACCTCGGGCAGCGCCTCGCGCAGCGGCAGTCCCACCAGCGGTCGCTCGCCGCCCACGGCGCGCTGGTAGAGCGGGTTCACCCTTTCGAAGACATGCTCGGGGCCGCGCAGGGTGCACACGATGGCGGGCGCGTGCTCGAAGAGGCTCTGCAGCCGCTCGCGCTCCACCTCCAGCTCGGCGCGGGCCGCCTGCAGCGCGGCCGTCAGCTGGTGGCGCTCGGTGATGTCCTGCACCAGCGCCACCACCCCCAGCACCTGCCCGTCCGGGCCGCGGTAGGGCACGTAGTGGCCGTGCGCATGGCCGCGGCGCCCGCCCCTGTACACGAAGGGCAGCTCGTAGTGGGTCTCCTCCCCCGCGAGCGCGCGCTCGAGGAAGGGCCGGATGGCCCCGTAGTTCTCCTCGCCCACCACCTCGCGCACGCTGCGCCCCACCACCGCCTCGGGCTCGACGCCGAACCAGCCGCGGTAGGCGTGGTTCACCAGCAGGTAGCGCTGCTGCGCGTCCACGAAGTTGATGAGGTGGGGGATGGCGTCCAGCACCGCCCGCAGCCGCGCCTCGCTCTCGCGCGCCCGGGCCTCCGCCGCCTGGTCCCGCGCCGCACGCTGGCGCGCGGCCACCGACTCGCCGCGCAGCCCGCGCTCCTGCTCGGAGACGAAGTGGCTGAGCGCCTCGGCGGCGGCCACCCCCATGCAGCGCGCGAGCAGGATGGCCTCGCGGGCCTGCACCGTCACCCCCGCCTCCATCGCCCCCTGCAGCAGGGTCTCCTGGAGCAGCGGGTACTCGTGGGCCACCGCGCTCGTCGTGTAGCCCAGCGCATGGCGCTGCGCGCCGTGCGCGCGGGAGATGGTGTCGCAGTCGGGAGGCTCCCCCTCCTGCGCCGGGTCGCGGAGCGCGTGCGCGAGCTCGGCGAGGAAGCGGGGCAGCGAGTCCACCCGCTGCTCGCGGGTGAGGCCCTCGCGCGGGGCGAAGGGGCGCACCTGCTCGAGCCACCGCTCGATGAGGCGCTCCTGCTGGGCTTCGATGAGGTCTGCGAAGGTCATCCCTCACCCTGACCCTCTCCCAGGGGGAGAGGGGACCCTTCACGCCGCGGAGGAGTCCTTCGCGGGGGCGACCGGCAGCGCCGCGAGCGTGCGCGCGAGCTCGTCCGGCTGCACCGGCTTCACCAGGTGCACGTCGAAGCCGGCGGCGAGCGCGCGGTTGTGGCCCTCGGGCCCGCCGTAGCCGGTGATGGCCACCAGGCGGATGTCCTGGCCGGCGCGCGCGCGCAGCTCGCTCGCGAGCCGGTAGCCGTCCAGCCCCGGCAGCCCGATGTCCACCAGCGCCACGTCCGGGCGCGAGCTGACGGCGGCGGAGAGCCCCTGCAGCCCGTCCGGCGCGGTCTCCACGCTGTGGCCCCACAGCTCGAGCAGCTCGCGCAGGCTCGCGCGCGCATCCGGGTTGTCCTCCACCACGAGGATGCGCCGCGGCTCGGTGCGCGTGCCCGCGCTCGCGGCCATGGGCAGCGCCGCCTCCACCGCGGGCAGCAGCGGCAGGCGCACCACGAACTCGCTGCCGTAGCCCAGCCCCTCGCTCAGCGCGCTCACCCGGCCCCCGTGCATCTGCACGAGGCTGCGCACCAGGGTGAGGCCGATGCCCAGGCCGCCGCGGCTGCGCTCCAGGGTGGTGTCCACCTGGGCGAAGAGGTCGAACACGCGGGCGAGCGCCTCGGGCGGGATGCCGATGCCGCTGTCCTTCACCCGCACCACGGCGAGCGCGTCCGCGGCGACCCGCTCCACCGCCACGCTCACCTTCACGCAGCCGCCGCCGTCCGTGTACTTGGCCGCGTTGTCCAGCAGGTTCACGAACACCTGCTCGAGCCGCGTGCAGTCCGCCTCCATCCACAGCGGGCGCTGCGGCAGGTCCACCTCGAGCGTGAGGCCGCGCGCCTCCATCAGGGGACGCTCGGTGGTGAGCGCGTGCTCGAGCAGCGCGCGCAGGTCGCAGCGCTCGCGGCGCAGCTCCACCTTGCCCTGGGTGATGCGGCTGACGTCCAGCAGGTCGTCCACGAGCCGGCTCAGGTGGCGCGCCTGGCGCTGGATGATGCCGCGCATGCGCGCCTCCTTCTCGTCCGGCGCGGGGCGGCGGTCCAGGATGCCCACCGCGGTGGTGATGGCGGCGAGCGGGTTGCGCAGCTCGTGCGCGAGCATCGCGAGGAACTCGTCCTTGCGCTTGTCCGCCTCCGCGAGCTCCTCCGCCTTGCGGCGCATCTCGCGCTCGGCGTGGCGCAGGCGGATGAGCGAGCGCACCGTGGCCACCAGCTCCGTCGCCTCGAAGGGCTGGGTGAGGTACGCGTCCGCGCCGCCGTCCAGGCCCTTGGCCTTCTTGTCCGGGGTGACGAAGGTGGCGCTGGTGTGCAGCACCGCGATGCTCGCGGTGTCCGGGTTGGCCCGCAGGCGCGCGCACACCTCGTAGCCGCTCAGGTCCGGCAGCTTGATGTCCAGGATGATGACGTCCGGCTTGGTCTGCGCCTTCTGCAGCGCCTCCAGGCCGGTGCCCGCCTCGATGACCCGGTAGCCGGCCATCTGCAGCATGCGGCCCACCATGTAGCGGTTGGCCTCGTCGTCGTTGACGTTGAGGATGGTGGCGACGGTGGGCTGCTCAACCACGGTGCACCTCCATCGAGCCGTGCTGCGCGCCGTGCAGCTGCTGGGTGCCGAGGCCGGCCTTGTTGAGGGCGTCGCGGATGCGGCTGATGGCCACCTCCTTGCTCAGGGTGTGCTTGGAGAGGATGGCGGCCGTCTCCTGCTTGAGCCGCGCCTGCTCGTCCTCGGCGAGCTGGTGGCTGGTGTGCAGGATGACCGGGATGTCGCGCGTGCGCGGGTCCGCCTTGAGGTCGTCCAGCACGTCGAAGGCGGTGTGCTCGCCGAGCACGAAGTCCAGGAAGATGAGGTGGGGGGCCTCCTCGCGCGCGAGCCGCACGCCCTCGGGGCCCGTGGCCGCCTCCATCAGCGCGTACGGGGTGCCGCGCAGCACCTGGCGCAGCAGGTAGCGGTGCACCTCGTCGTCGTCGATGATGAGCACCTTCTCCACCGGGCCCACCTTGGCGAGCGCGGTGAGCTTGCTGAGCAGCTTCTTGCCCTCCACCGGCTTGAGCCAGAACTCGTCCGCGCCCAGGGCGCGCGCCTTCTGCTCGCGGTCGGTGATGGTGACCACGAGCACGGGGATGTCGCGCGTGGTCTCGCCCTGCTTCAGCTCCGCGAGGAAGCCCCAGCTCGTCTCGCCCTCGAGCATCACGTCCAGCACCACGGCGGCCGGGCGGATGCGCTGCATGGCGGCGCGCGCGTCCTCCACGGTGCGCACCGGCACCACCTGGAAGCCCGAGCGCTGCAGGTACTTCTCGTAGAGGAACAGCGTCTGGCGGTCGTCCTCGAGCACCAGCACGGGGGCGCGCGTGGGGTCCAGCCGCTCGGCGCGCTCGCTGAGGCCCGCCATCTCCGCCACCTCCGGGTGCACCCGGGGGATGGCCACGGTGAAGGTGCTTCCCACCCCCACCGCGCTCTGCACGGTGAGCGTGCCGCCCAGGACCTCCGCGAGCTTGCGCGCGAGCGCGAGCCCCAGCCCCGTGCCCTTCACCTTCGACTGCAGCGGGCTCTCCACCTGCGCGAACTCCTCGAAGATGCGCTCGTGGTGCTCGGGCGAGATGCCGATGCCCGTGTCGCGCACGTGGAAGAGCACCACGTCGCGGTCCGCGCGCTCGGCCGCCACCGTGATGCTGCCCTTCTCGGTGAACTTGGCCGCGTTGGAGACCAGGTTGCGCAGGATCTGCGAGAGCTTCGCCTCGTCCGTCTCCAGCTCCAGCGGCTCCTCGGGGATCTCCACCTTGAGCTCCACCGCGCTGCCCTCCGGCAGCACCGGGCGCATCATCCCGCGCAGCGCCAGCAGCTCCTCGGAGAGGAGGAACTTCTTGGGCCGCAGCACCGCCTTGCCGCTCTCCGCCTTGGAGAGGTCGAGCAGGTCGTTCACCAGCTCGTAGAGGCTCTCCGCGCTGTTGCGGATGAACTGCACCTGCTTCTCCTGCTCGTTGCTCAGCACGCCGTTGCCCGGGTTGAGCAAGAGCTTCGCCAGGCCCAGGATGGAGTGCAGCGGGGTGCGGAACTCGTGGCTCACGTTGGCCACCACGCGGCTCTTCACCTCCGCGGTGCGCTGCAGGGTCTCCGCCTTCTCGTCCAGCGCGGCGTGCAGGCTGCGCACGCCCTTGTTGCTCTCGGCGAGCTCGGCGTTGAGCCGCTGCAGCTCGTCCGCGCGCCGGGTGAGCTCGCGCTGCTGGCGCTCGCTCTGGCGGTGCAGGTTCGCGAGCTCCTGCAGGTTCTCGTTCACCTGCTCGAGCACGTTGCCGTAGTCCGAGGGCACGAGGCTGCCCACCAGCAGCACGCTGTGGCCGTCGCCGTGCTGGGCGCGTGACAGCCTGCTCGCGCGGAAGGCGAGGCAGGTGGGCCGGTCCTTCACGCACAGGTTCAGCTCCCACGGCTCGGAGGTCTCGGCGGACTCGGCGGACTCGCCGGCCTCGGTGCCCAGCTGGCCCGCGGCCGCCTTGGCGAGGAAGGTGCGCAGCTTCGGGCGCTGGTCCTCGGGGGCGAGCTTCTCGAGCGGCTCGCCCAGGGTGAGCCCGAGCAGGGCGGCGGCGCGCGCGTCCGCCCACGTCACCGTGCCGTCCGCGGCGCACACCAGCGCGAGCTCGCGGCTGAGCGCGCCGACGGCCTGCGTGAGCAGCTCCATGGGAGGAGGAGAGGGATCTTGGAGACGCATGGTCAGGGGGTCCTCTGCACCGCGTCCAGCGCCTGGGCCAGCAGCGGGCGGGCCTCGGCGAGGGGGGCGGGGGGCAGCGTGTCTAGCGCGTCCTGCAGTGCGCGCAACACCTGCGGATAGGTCAGGGTGCCGGGCAGCGCCTGGGCGCGGCGCGGCCAGAAGCCGGCGTAGAAGCGGGCGTGCTGCACGAAGAGCTCGGGGCGCTTGAGGGCGAGCGCGTCCGCCAGGTAGCACAGCTGCAGGCCCAGCTCCGCCTGCAGCGGGGTGCTCCCCGCCTGGCCCAGCGCGCGCGCGGCGCGCTGCGAGAGCGCGTCCGCCTGCGAGGCGAGTGTGCCCGCGCTGCCCTCGCGGTGGACGAGCGCCTCGTGGGCGCTCGCCAGCACGGTGCGCACCTCGGGGGTGCTCAGGCCTCCGCGCGCGAGCGCCTCCTGCAGCCAGGCGAAGTGCTGGGCGAGGTGGCGCGTGCACATGCCGTGGGAGACGAGCAGCGTGCGCAGCCAGCGCGCGTAGCCCTCCATCACGCTGGGGGCGCCCTGGGCGAGCGCCTGCACGAGGTAGCGCACGTGGAAGACGGCGTCCTCGTCGCCGAACTTGCGCGTGCGCGCCTCGCCGTAGCGCGCGTACCAGAAGGGGTCCTGGTGGAAGGGCTGCACGCTCTCGAACGCGAGCGCCTGCGTGCGCGCCTCGATGCGGCGCGCGAGCTCGGGCTGCGGCGTCATACGCCCAGCTCCTTGCAGGCGCCGGCCACCAGCGCGCGCGCGTCCTTGCCGTAGAAGGTGACGCCGAGCTTGTCCTCCAGCCCCCGCGCCCACTCGAAGGCGTGGCCGCCCACCGCGATGGGCAGGTGCGGCGCGATGGTGCGCACGCGCTCGATCGCCTCCTGCAGCGCCGCCAGGTGGAAGCTCATGGTGGCCGAGAGGCAGAGCAGGTCCGGCTTCGCGTCCTCCACCCACCGCACCAGGCTGTCGGTGGGCACGTTGGCGCCGAGGAACTCCACGTCGAAGCCGCTCATCTCCAGGAAGTCGCTCGCCATGCGCGCGCCCACCTCGTGCAGCTCCCCCTCCACGCACGCCACCGTCACGCGCTTGCCGTTGGGCGGGTCGCGCGGCAGGTGGCGGTAGAGCTGGGCGAGCACCAGCTGGCTGATGGCCGTGGCCAGGTGCTCCTGCGCCACCGTGATGCGGTTCTCCTGCCAGAGCCGGCCGATCTCCTGCTGCGCCGGGCCGATGACCCGCAGCTGCAGGTCCGCCACGCTCAGGCCCGCGCCCACGCCGTCCTCGAGCACCAGGCGCATCGCCTCCTGGCGCTGGCCCTTGAGCTGGGCCGCGAGGTAGCGCTCGAGCAGCGCCGCCACGTGCGCGTCACGCGGAGACGGGGCGCTGGACGCAGCAGGGCCGGAGGCGAACTCGGAGTCGGGCTCGGATGAGGGGGACATGGAACGGTGCAGGGACGAGATGAGGGCTCCGGGATGGTGCGGCAAACGCGTGGTTTAACGAGGGGCTGGATCGCTTTCCATCCCCGGGCCATCCGGGGGTGAACATCCCCCGCACCCGGAGCGATGGTACGGCGGCACAGGGAGTCCGGATGTGTCCAGTGGTGGACGCTCTCCCGGTCGCTAGGCCTGGGAGGGGCCCGGCGGCGCGTGGCGCGGCAGGGTGACGAGGAAGGTGGTGCCCTCGGGCTCGGAAGAGGTCAGGTCGATGGCGCCCCCGTGCGCGAGCACCACCTGGCGAACGATGTAGAGCCCGAGGCCCAGGCCCTCGCTGCGCGCCGTGCCACTGCCGGCGCCGCCCGCGCCGCGGCGGAAGGCGTCGAAGAGCTCGGGCTGCAGGGCGGGCGGGATGGCGGGCCCGCGGTTGTGCACGCGGAGCAGCACGTCCGTGTCCGTGCCCTCCAGCGTGATGGTCACCGGCTCCTCGGGCGGGCTGTAGCGCAGGGCGTTGCCCACCAGGTTGCCGAGCACCTGCGCGATGCGCCCCGGGTCCCACTCGCCGCGGCAGTCGCAGCGCGCCTCGTAGCGAAGCGTGCGCCCGGGGTGGCCCAGCTCCAGCTCGCGCACCGTCTGCTCGCACAGGAGCAGCAGGTCGGCGGGCTCGCGCTGGATGGGGATGCCCCCGCCGAGCCGCCCGCGGGTGAAGTCCAGCAGCTGGCTGATCATGCGCGCCATGCGCTCGCTGCTCGCCGCGATGCGCCCCGCCGCGCGCAGCGCCGGCTCGGGCAGGGCTCCGGCCGGCCCCTCCACCCCGCGCAGCAGCACCTGCGCGCTCATGGAGATGGCCTGCAGGGGGTTACGCAGGTCGTGGCTCACGATGCCCAGCAGCCGCTCGCGGAACTCCGCCGCGTCGCGCAGCTCGCGCTCGGCGCGCTTCGCCTCGGTGATGTCCGTGAGCGTGGCCACCGCGCCCACCACCTCGTCGCCCTCGCGGATGGGCGCCGCGGTGACGCGCGCCACCAGGTCCTTGCCCGTGCGCACGTTGCGCAGCACGCACTCGCGCACGCAGGTGTCCCCCTCGAGCGCGAGCGCGAAGGGGTGCTCCGCGGGCGCGAGGGGCTGGCCGCTCGCCCAGTCGCGCGGGTGCAGGCGCAGGCGCAGGCTGTCCAGGTCCAGCAGCGCCTGGCGCGGGCTGTCGAAGCCCAGCAGGCGCGCGCCCACGCTGTTCACCCGGGTGAGCCCCTCGCGCGTGCCCACGAAGACCCCGTCCGGCAGGCTCTCGATGATCGCCTCGGTCTCGTGCAAGAGCTGCTGGCTGCGCTGCTCGCGCGCCTGCGCCACCTGGGCCCCGCGCGTGGCCGCCGCGAGCTCCCGCGCGCGCTCGGTGCGCTGCCCCTGGTCGCGCAGCAGCGCGCGCACCGTGGCCACCAGCTCCGGGTCGTGCGGGCTCGCGAGGTAGCCCGAGGCCCCGCTCTCCAGCCCCCGCACGCGCTCGTGCGGGTCCATCGCGCTCGCGGACACCTGCAGCACGGGCAGCGCGCGCGTGAGCGGGTGCGCCTTGAGCTGCGCGAGCACCTCGAAGCCGTCCAGGTCCGGCAGGTGCACGTCCAGCACGACGAGGTCGAAGGTGAGCCCCGGCTCGCCGCCCTGGGCGAGCCGCAGCGCCTCCCGGCCGCCCGCCGCCTCCACCACGTGGTAGCCCTCGGCCCGCAGCGCGCGTGCGATGACGTAGCGCTTGGGCTCCTGGTCATCCACCACCAGCACGGTGGCGGAGCTCTGGTGGGCGAGGTCCTTCATCGGGCGGCGGCTTCCCCAGCATCGAGGACGGGCTTCAGGTGTGGGACTCCGTGCGGTGCTCGGCGATCACGTCCAGCAGCCGGTGCAGCTCGTAGGGCTTGCGCAGGTGCGCGCGCGCGCCCTCGGGCACCTGGGGGCTCGCGCTGGTGATGACCACCGGGATGCGCGCGTGGCGCTCGTGCGCCCGCAGGCGGGCCATGAAGGCGTGCCCGTCCATCACCGGCATCATCACGTCCAGCAGGATGAGGCAGGGGTCCGCCGGCCGCTCGAGCAGCTCGAGCGCCTCCTGGCCGTTGCACGCCGTCTCCACGGCGTAGCCCTCCATCTGCAGCAGGTCGCTCACCGCCTCGCGGATGTCGTGCTCGTCCTCGACGACGAGGATGGGGCGGGGGGGAGATGAAGTCATGGGGGTCGCGTCTATCCCCCTTGCGCCCACGGACGGTGGCCTTTGTCGCACCTTCAACCGCACGGGGCTCCTCCGGCCGGAGGGCAGCCGGGCAGGCGCGCGGAGCCCGCGTTGCGAGGCTGACTAGGTTGAAGGGCATGGACTCTCCGGCCCAGGCCAGCGTGCTGCTCGTGGACGACATTCCCGCGAACCTGCTCGCGCTCGAGGCGGTGCTGGAACCGCTCGGCCAGCGCCTCGTGCGCGCGCAGAGCGGCCGCGAGGCGCTCGCGGCGCTGCTGCGCGAGGACTTCGCCTGCGTGCTGCTGGACGTGCAGATGCCGGGGCTGGACGGCTTCGAGACGGCGAAGCTCATCCGCGCCCGCGAGCGCACGCGCCACCTGCCCCTGCTCTTCATCACCGCCTTCTCCAGCGAGCAGGCCCTGGTGCGCGAGGGCTACGCGCGCGGCGCGGCCGACTACATCGTGAAGCCCTACGACCCGGACATCCTGCGCACGAAGGTGGCGGTGTTCGTGGACCTCTACCTGCAGGCGCGAAGGCTCGAGGAGCACCGGGCGCTGCTGCGCGATCGCGAGCGCAGCGTGATGGAGCGCGCGGTGGGAGCGGTGGGCAGCGGCAGCACGGAGACGGACGGGGACGTGGGCGTCGGCGAGCCGGCGCTCGCCGGGGCGCTCGTCTCCGCGGCGCCAGTGGCGCTCGGCGTGCTCTCGCCCGACATGCGGCTGGTGCAGCTCAACCCCGCGCTCGCGCGGCTGCTGGACGTGGCGGAGGAGCGCGCGCTGGGCGGCGCGCCGCTCGCGCAGCTCGCGCCCGAGCTCGCGCCCTACCTGCAGGTGCACGCGCAGCACGTCATCGCCACGGGGCGCGCGCTGGGCGGCGTGCCGCTCGCGTTCGAGCACCCACCCGGCTCCGGCGCCGTGCGCGAGGTGCAGGCGAGCTACTTCCCGCTGCTCACCGACGGCGGGCACGTGCGCGGCGTGGGGCTCTCGTTGATCGAAGTGCCCGAGGCGCACCGGAGCAGCGGCCGGCGCAGCAGTGATCACGAGGCGCCCACCCCGAGCACCACCCTGCACTGACGCGTGCTCCCTCTCCCGCTGGGAAAAGGTCGGGGTGAGGGAAGTGCGCTCCCGCTGTGCCCCGCGCGCATCGGCTCTGTGGGGAAGCCGGCACGGGACGGGCACCTGTCGCCTGCGCCGAGCGCGCGCTGGCGCCGCCCTGCGCAGCGCTCCGGGGAAGCGCAGGAGAGGAGAGGGGTGTCGGATGGAGTGCTGCGCGCTGCTGTGTACAAACCTCGGGAGATTTCGAAAGTCCCGAGGTTTGTACACAGCACCGCACCGAGCTGCGCCCCCGAAGGGCACCCCTTCCCGGAGCAGAGTCGCGCGCTCCTGTTCTGAGATGTCGGGGGTTTTCCGGTAAGCCTTACCGGTTCGAGGCCTCGCGGCTGGGACGAGGTCCGCACCAGAAGGAGCGTTGAATCTGGTTGCGCACCTGCGCCCGGACGCCCGGGGCAGCGCAGGGTAGCGCGCGCCTCGCTCCGTCTGCGCATCGAGGGGCCCGACCGAGGCCCGCGGTGAGGCTTCCTCCGGGGGTCGCCCGTTGTGCCCGCGGACCGCTCGAGCTCTGAAAATTGTTCAGCAAAACCCCCGACATCTCAGAACAGGTGCGCACGGACCTGCCCCCGCCGAACCCGCACGCGCGTGCACTTCGGTGACCGAAGCGCGTGAAGAGCGAGAGGCCTCGTCGCTCCCGCCGCACGTGAGTTTGCTCCTGCGAATCCCCGGAGCGCCGCGCAGGCCGACGCCCGCGCGCGCTCGGCGCCCACGAGAGGAGCCCGTCCCGTCCGGCTTCTCCTCCGAGCGTGGGAGACGTGCTCGCCCAGGCGCCAAGATGACGCCTACGCCGCGGGCTTCGCACCCTCGCGCGGCAGCCACACGCGGAAGCAGGTGCCGTCCTCGCGCGTGGACTGCACCTCGATGCGCCCGCCGTGCGCCTGCACGATGTGGTGCACGATGAAGAGCCCGAGCCCGATGCTGCCGTTGCGGCGCGCGGCCCCCTCGCCGCGCGTGAGCGGCTCGAAGAGGTGGGGCAGCAGGGCCTCCGGGATGGGCTCGCCGGTGTTGTGCACGCTCAGCTCCACGCCGTCGCCCGCCTCTGCCGACAGCGCGCGCGTGACCACCCGCACCGGCGCGCTCGCCGGGCTGTACTGCAGGGCGTTGCCCACCAGGTTCCCCACCAGCTGCCCCAGGCGGTCCGGGTCCCAGCGCCCGCGCGCATCTCCCTCGCAGCTCAGCTGCAGGGTGCGACCGGGATGCGCCGCCTGCAGCTCCTCCACGCCCTGGCGCGCGAGCGCGTGCAGGTCGCAGCTGCGCGGGTGCACCGGCAGCGCACCGCCGAGCCGCGCCTGCGTGAAGTCCAGCAGGCCGTGGATCATCCGGTTCGCGCGCGCCGCCGCGTCCGAGATGCGCCGCAGCAGCCCCAGCTCGCGCTCGAGCGCTCCGGGGCGGCGCAGCAGCGTCTGCACCGAGAGCGCGATGGCGTTGAGCGGGTTGCGCAGGTCGTGGCTCACGATGCCCACCAGCTGCTGCTCGAGCGCGGCGCGCTGGCGCGCCGCCTCGCTCGCCGCGCGCCGCAGCCGCAGGTCGTGGATGGAGAGCGCCGCCCCCGCGAGCTGCCCGTCCACCCGCACCGGCGCGTTGCTGCAGAGCACCGGCACGGGCGTGCCGTCGCGGTGGAAGAAGGTGTCCTCGTGGTGCTGCACCGTCTCGCCCGTCACCACCACGCGGCCCAGCGGGCACTCGCGCGCGGGGAAGGGGCGCCCGTCCGGACGCCGCGCGTGCACTGCCTCGTGCAGCGTGCGCCCGGCGAGCTCCGCGTGGCGCCAGCCGAAGAGCCGCTCGGCGGAGGCGTTCATCCACGTCACGTGCCCGCGCGCATCCAGCATGAAGAGCGCATCCGCGACACTGTCCGCGAGCAGCCCGGCGAGCTGCGCGGGGGCTGCGCTCGCCGCGCCTGCGGCCGAGCTCCCGCGCTCCTCCCCGGCCGCGCGCGCAGGTGCGGCGCTGCGCTCTGTCGAAGCCCTGCGGTCTGCCGAAGCGCTGCGCTCTGTCGAAGCCCTGCGGTCTGCCGAAGCGCTGCGGTCTGCCGAAGCGCTGCGCTTTGCCGCAGCACGGCCAGGCGCAGGGACGCGCTCGGGTGCAGCGCCCCCGTCCGCGGCCGGAGGCGCCTCGCGCGGAGCGGCCGCCGGCAGCGCGTCCGGGCTCGAGTCGTGCCCGGAGTCGGGGCTGCGCGTGCGCCAGCGGTGCACGCTGCCCTTGCGGCCCGGACGCGAACGGCGCTCGCTCATCCACACCTCATGTGTGCCTCACCGGCGGGAGGTCGCGGTGCCGAGGGCCCGCGCGCGGGGGTGCAGGCTAGCCGGGAGATCCGGGAGCGCCGACCCTCTGGACGCACTCTACTGTCCTCGCGCGGACGCTCACCCTGGCCCACGGGGCAGGTACACCTGGAAGGTGGTGCCCTCCTCGGCGCTCGAGTGGGCCTCGATGTGGCCCCCGTGGGCGGCGAGCACCGCGCGCGCGATGTACAGCCCCAGCCCCAGCCCCTCGCTCGCGCCGCTGGCGGCGCTGCGGCGCGCGCCGCGGCGGAAGGGGTTGAAGAGCTCGGGCAGCAGGGTGGGCGGGATGGGGGCGCCGCGGTTGTGCACGCTCAGGCGCACCCCCTCGGCCTCGCCCACCAGGCGCAGCGTGACGGGGGCCCCCGGCGCGCCGTGCTTCAGCGCGTTGGTCACCAGGTTCTGCACCACCTGCGCGATGCGGCCCGGGTCCCACTCGCCCGTGCAGGGGCCCTCGCCCTCGTTGCCCTCCAAGATGAGCTGCAGCTGCCCCTCGCCCGCGCCCAGCCCCACCTCGTCCAGCACCTCCTGGCACAGGCCCGCCAGGTCCACCGCGCGCCGCTCCACCGGGATGCCGCCGCCCAGGCGCGAGCGCGTGAAGTCGAGCAGCTCGGAGATCATCCGCCCCATGCGCTCGGTGCTCGTGGCGATGCGGCGCGCGAGCTTCTGGTGGCGCTCCGGCAGGTCCTCCGCGCGCAGCAGCAGGCTCGCCGCGAGCATGCTCGCCTGCAGGGGCGTGCGCAGGTCGTGGCTCACGATGCCCAGGAAGCGCTCGCGGAACTCCGCCGCCTCCTCCAGCTGCTCCTCCGCGTGCTTGCGCTCGGTGAGGTCCACCAGCACCGCGCCCGCCAGCGCCACCTGCCCCGTGCGGTCCAGCACCGGGTAGAAGCTGGCCTGGAAGTGGCCGGGGCTGCCGTCCGCGCGCGGCGCCGCCAGCTCCTGCTCCGGCAGCGCCACCCCTTCCGCGAACACCCGGCGAAAGCTCCCCTGCAGCGCGAGCGCGAGCGCCGCGGGCGCCACGTCCGAGACGCTGCGCCCGAGGTGCGCCTCCACCGGCGCGTGGGTGAGCGCGGCGAGGCTCTCGTTCACGTGCGTGAAGCGCAGCGAGCGGTCCACGAAGCACAGCCCCACGGGCGCGGTGGCCAGCAGCGAGCCCAGCAGGCTCAGCGTGTCCGCGCGCTCGGCCTCGGCGCGGTGGCGCTCGGTCACGTCCAGCACGAAGGAGACGCCCGCGCCGCCGGGCGAGAGCCGCGCCCCGCCCATCAGCACCGGCACCCGCGCGCCGTCCGCGCGCGCGAGCTCCGTCTCGTAGGGCGCGTGCACGCCGCGCCGCTCCAGCTCCTCGTGCGCGAGCGGCTCGGGGAAGAGCGCGTCCAGGCGCAGCAGCCCCAGCTCCTGGCGGCTGCGGCCCACGAGCGAGAGGAACACCGCGTTCGCGTCCGTCACCCGCCCGCTCGCATCCCAGAAGCAGATGCCCAGCATCCCGCTGTCCACCACGCGCCGGAAGCGCGCCTCGCTCGCCGCGAGCTGCGCGCGCGCGACCTCGCCGGCCCGCAGCGCCTCCTGCGCCTCGCGCCGCGCGCGCCGCTCCGCCTCGTACAGGCGCGCGCGCTCCAGCGCCTGGCCACCCTGGCGCGCGAGCGCGAGCAGCAGCTCGCGCTCGGGAGCCTGCAGCGCGCGGGGGCCGAGGAAGGAGAGCCCCACCACGCCCATCACCCGGCCGCCTGCGCGCAGCGCCACCGCGGCGAGCGCCTCGTGCGGCACGCGGGGGCCTGCGGCGAGGTGCGGGTAGCGCCGGTCGCGCTCGAGCAGCGTGGGCAGCTGCACCACGCGCGTGGGGTCGCCTGCGCGCACCGCGTCCGTGAGCGGGTGCGAGAGCTCCAGCGGCAGGTGCCCCCAGCGCGCGAGCGCCTCGGCGGGGTAGCCGCGCGCGCTCGCGAGCCGCAGCTCGCGCCCGTCTCCCGAGAGCACCATCACCACGCCCGCGTCCGCGCCCAGCGCGAGCGTGCCCTGGCTCGCGATGACGTCCGCCACCTCCGCGGGGCTCGCCGCCTCCGAGAGCGCCGCCGTCACCGCCTGCAGCCGCTCGATGCGCTCGCGCGCCTCCTGCGCCGCGCGGTGCAGCAGCGCGTTGTCCAGCGCGAGCGCCACCCGCCGCGCCAGCGCCTCGCCCAGCGCCACGTCCCGAGGGCCGTAGCGGCGCCCGCTCGCCGCGTTCGTCAGCAGCGTGAGCGCGCCCAGGCGCCGGCCCCGGCTGAGCAGCGGCGCCACCAGCAGCGAGCGCGGCGCGAGCGCCGAGAGCAGCTGCGCGCGCTCGCTCCCGGGCTCCAGCGTCCCCTCGCGCAGCGCGCGCTCCAGCAGCGGCGCGAAGTCCTCGACGACCTGCACTGCGTGCATCTGCACCGCGTGCGCCGGCGGTGCTCGCCGCCCGTCGGCTCCGGCGTGCCCCGGGTCCACCGCGTGCCCCACGCCGCCGGGCCCCGTGGCGCCGCCTGCGCCGCCTACGTCCACGGGCGCGAGCGCCCGCACGCGCGCGGCGAGGTGCGCGCGCTCGGGGTCGGCGTGCGCCACCTCGAGCCGCTCGAGGCGCCCGTCGTCCGCGAGCACGTCCACCGCGCACCAGTCCGCGAGCGCGGGCACTGCCAGCGCGCCGATCGCCGCGAGCGTGGCGCGCAGGTCCAGCGAGGCGGAGAGCGCATCGGCCGCGCCGGCGAGCGCCCGCACGAGCTCCTCGGCGGGCGGGGGCGCGCGGTGGGCGTCGGATGCCGGCGGCGCCGCGGCGCCCGCGCCCAGCAGCGCGGCGTAGGGGCCGCTCACGTAGCGGTGGCGCCCCTCGGCGTCGAAGTAGGCGAGCCCCGCGCCGTCCAGGGCGCCGAGCAGCCCCTGCAGGCCGCGCAGCTCTTCGGGCAGACCGGACGCGCGCTCGCGCTCCCGGACGGCAGCGGAGGTCTCTTCGGACGGAAGTGACGGAGGGGACGGGCGCATGCGCGGAGACGGAGAGGAGCTCGGACGCCGGTAGGGCCCGGAGCATGACCGGCTCGCCTCCCGCCCGCATGGCGGCCGCCCCGCCCTGCACCGCTGCCCGGCCCCAAGCGTCGCGCCCGCGACAGAGCCGGGCCCGCGCGTGTCCGGGTTACTTCAGAACGCGCGTCACGCGCAGCACGGTCGCGTCGCCGGCGGGGCCCGCCTTGGGGCGCACGGAGAGGGTGCCCTCCACGCGCACGCCCTGCTGCAGCGCCTTCTGCACCCCCTCGCGCTCCGCGTCCGAGCCCAGCGCGGAGAGGTCCAGCTCGTGCACCTCCCGGGGCTCCTTCTCGCCCGGCGCCTGCACGCTGTAGCTGGGGCAGGGGAAGGTGATGCAGCGCACGCCGCTGTCCTTGAGCAGCAGGGTCTGGGCGCCATCAGAGGGCATGCGCGCGGCCTCGTCGGTGGGGTGGGTGGGGCGCTGGGCGGCGGCGGGCGCTGCGTCCTGCGCGCCGGCGTCCGGAGCGCTCGCGGCGTGCACGGCGCCGGGGGCCGCGGGGCTCGGGGCCGCGGGGCTCGAGGCAGGGGTCTGGCAGGCGGCGAGGGCGGAGGCGAGGGCGAGGCAGGAGAGGGCGCGGCGCAGCGGCGTCATGGGGCGAGGGGCTCCCGGGAGCAGCGGGGGGAGCGGGCATCTCCTCAGGGCGCGGGCACGAAGTCCAGCGCCACGGAGTTGATGCAGTAGCGCAGGCCCGTGGGCGCGGGGCCGTCCGGGAACACGTGGCCCAGGTGCCCGCCGCAGCCCGCGCACGCGACCTCCGTGCGGCGCATGAAGAGCGACTCGTCCGAGCGCTCCTCCACGTGCTCGCGCGCGAGCGGCGCGGTGAAGCTGGGCCAGCCCGTGCCCGAGTCGAACTTCGCCTCGGAGCCGAAGAGCGGCGCGTGGCAGCCCGCGCAGCGGTAGGTGCCGCGCGCGTGGTGGTCCCAGTAGGCGCCGGTGAAGGCGCCCTCGGTGCCCTTCTTGCGCAGCACGCGGAACTGCTCGGGGCTGAGGCGGCGGCGCCACTGCTCGTCGCCGCCGTGCGGCGCCTGCGGCGTGGCCGGAGAAGCGGATGGGTCCAGCTGGGCGCAGCTCGCGGTGTGGCTCGGGCTCATGGCAGAAGGCTCCTCCCTGGGGGAGTGAACCCGCCCCATCCCCCCGACCATGCGCCCGCCGGTGCATTCTCGCACCCCCGCCCCGCCCGCCTGGCCGGTGGGTGAGGCGAGGCACGCGGGCGCCGGGCGTCCTGCCCGCTGCGGCGTGCGCGCAAGGGCCAGGGACCCCAGGGCGTTCCGGAGGAGTTCCAGAAGAGTTCCGGGAACTTCGGGGCTGTTCGCGCCGCCGCAGGGAGGGCAGGCCGGTTCATTGACGCCCCGGCGCGATGGGGCTACACCCGCCGGGCTATGGAATTCCGCATCGCTGCCGACGAGCTGAAGAAGGCCCTCTACCGCGCCCAGGGCATCGTGGAGCGCAAGACGACGATGCCCATCCTCGCGAACGTGCTGGTCACGGCGCAGAAGGGCGGCATCACCGTCACGGCCTTCGACCTGGACATCGGCATCGTGAGCGAGCACCCGGCCGAGGTCACCAAGCCGGGCGCCGTCACGCTCAGCGCCAAGTACGTCTTCGACATCGTGCAGAACCTGCCGGACGCGCAGGTGACGCTGAAGAAGCTCGCGAACAACTACGTGGACATCGCGAGCGGCAGCGCCCACTTCAAGATCGTGGGCATGGCGCCCGAGGAGTACCCGAAGCTGCCGCGTGAGGAGAACGCGCCGCTGGTGAAGGTGCCCGGCGCCACGCTGCTGGAGATGATCAAGAAGACCAGCTTCGCCATCTCCAGCGACGAGACGCGCTACATCCTCAACGGCGTCTTCTTCGAGCCGCAGGCGGGCGGCAAGGTGCGCATGGTGGCCACGGACGGCCACCGCCTCAGCCTCATCGAGCGCGAGCTCACCGGCGACTTCAAGCTCAAGAGCGGCGTCATCATCCCGCGCAAGGGCCTGATGGAGCTCAAGCGCCTGCTGGACGAGGCCCCGGATGCCGAGTGCCACCTGGGCTTCGCCGAGAACTCGGCCCTCTTCAAGAAGCCGGGCCTCACCATGGTGATGCGCCTCATCGACGGGCAGTTCCCCGAGTACCAGCGCGTCATCCCCAAGGAGGGCGAGAAGAAGGTCCTCATCAGCAAGGTGCGCTTCCTCGAGGGGCTCAAGCGCATCGCGCTCCTCTCCGCGGACAAGAGCTACGCGGTGCGCATCGGGCTGGGCGAGAACACGCTGAAGATCACGGCGAACAACCCGGACCTCGGCGAGGCGAAGGACGACCTGGACGTCGCCTACCGCGGCGGGGACATCACCATCGGCTTCAACGCCCGCTACCTCATCGACGTGCTCAGCGTGACGGACACCGACGAGGTGGCCTTCGAGCTGGGCGACGAGCACAGCCCCGGCGTGCTGCACGGCCCCGGCGACCGCAGCTTCACCGCGGTGGTCATGCCGATGCGCGTCTGAGCGCCCCTCTCACGAGGGAGTGAGGGAGGAGGGCCCTTTCCGCGGGAAAGAGGCCCTCTCGCTTTTTCCGGGGTAGGCTGCGTCCTCCGAAAGAGGGCGGACCCCATGTCGACGCTGTGGAAGTGGAGCACCCTGGCGCTGCTCGCAGGCGCGAGCAGCTGTGGCCCGCAGCCCGAGGCACCGCGGCTCGCCGGGAAGTCCTCCGCGCTGGGCACCCCCGCGCCGCTCGCGCACCGGGTGAAGGACCTCAACCCCGGGCCCGGCGACGGCCTGCCCGAGCGGCTCAAGCCCTACTTCCACCTGCACGCGCTGGGGCACACGCTGTTCCTGCGCGCGGACGACGGCGTGAGCGGCCCGGCGCTCTGGCGCAGCGACGGGACGGAGCAGGGAACGCGCCTCGTGAAGGACTTCACGGATGACACTGCGGACACCCTCGGTGACGAGCCCGCAGTGCTGGGTGATGCGCTGTACTTCTTCGCCGGCCCGACGAGTGCGCTCGGGCTCTGGAAAATCTCGGAGGACGCCGAGTCCCCAGAGCTCGTGCAGTCGCTCTCTCCCAAGGGCGAGGGCTGGGCCTTCTCCCTCCGGCGCTTCGGAACCCAATTGGGCTTCGTGCACACGGACCCGGACACGGGCGCTGAGCCCTGGGTGTCGGACGGCACCACGGACGGAACGCACCTGGTGGTCGACGTCTGGCCTGGCGCGAAAACCTCCGATCCCCGATTCCTGCGGGACCTGAACGGTACGCTGTTCTTCACGGCCGAGGACTCCGTCCACGGACGAGAGCTCTGGCGCAGCGATGGCAGCGCGGGCGGCACCCGGCTCGTGAAGGACATCCGCAGCGACGGCGATGGGGTGGGGGCGTACTCGGCCGCGCCCGTCGCAGTGGGTAACGCGCTCTACTTTGCTGCGGATGACGGCACAGGGGCGTGCGGCCTGTGGCGCACCGATGGTTCGGAGCTCGGCACCGTTCCCGTGAAGGTCTTCGGGGACGACTGCCTCACCGACGGCGTGGAGGACATCGTCGCTTCGGGCAGCCGCGTCTTCTTCATGCTTCGGCACCGGGATGCTGAAGCGCGACAGCTCTGGAGGACGGACGGCACACCAGAAAGCACGGTGCTGCTGCTGGACACCCTGCCCGGAGCCGGCCCCACGATCTTCGGTGGGTTGATCGCGCACGGTGCCGGCGTGCTCTTCGTGGGACCAGGCTCAGCTGGTGGCACGGCGCTCTGGCGCAGTGACGGCACGCAGGCAGGCACCGTGCGCGTGAAGGACGTCGCGGTGTCCGCGGACAACTTCTACGGCTACCAGATCCTCGACGGGCTGCTCGTGTTCCGCGGCGACGACGGGGTACACGGCCAGGAGCTGTGGCGCAGCGACGGGACGCCCGAGGGCACCTTCATGGTCTCCGACGTGCGCCCCGGCCCCGAGAGCAGCGGCGCGAGCCACTTCGCGCTCGCGGGCGACACGCTCTACTTCCGCGCCACGGACGGCGTGAGCGGCTACGAGCCGTGGGCCATTCCGATGGCGAAGGTGCACGATCCCATCCCGCCCACGCTGACCTGCCCCGCGGACGTGGCGGTGAACGCATCGCAGCCCCTGAACATCAACGTGAACTATCCGCCCGCGCAGGCGAGCGACAACAGTGGCGAGTCCGTCACCCTCACCTACTCGCAGGCCTCGGGGAGCACCTTCCCCGAGGGCGCAACGCAGGTCGTGGTCACCGCCACGGATGCGGTGAAGAACACGGCGAGCTGCAGCTTCCGTGTCACCGTGTACGTGGGGATGCCGTACGGCGATGACACGTTGGATGACGGCGGCCCACTCCCGGGCTCCGGCTGCGCGTCCACCGCGGGCTCGCCGGGGGCCTGGCTCGCAGCGCTGAGCCTGCTCGTGCTCCGGGGGCGGTGGCGCGCTGCGCGCCGGAGCTGAGCCCGACGGCTCGGGCTCTCGGTGACGCGCAGCGCAGGCTGCGGCGCCGACGCCGGGTGCAATCGCGCCTGGCGCTCACTCCGCCTCGTACTTCTTGCGCTTGCGCCACAGCGTGGACGCATCGATGCCGAGCACCCGCGCGGCCTCGTCGAGGCTCGGGCGGCTGCCCACCACGCGCAGCAGGTGCTCGCGCTCCACCTGCTCCAGCGTGTGCGGCCCGCCGAGCACTACGCCGTGGCCCCCGGCCGCCGAGATGCGCTCGGGGAAGGCCTGGGGCTCGAGCACGTCCGCGGGCCAGACGATGAGCGCGCGCTCCAGCGCGTTGCGTAGCTCGCGCACGTTGCCGGGCCACGGGTAGGCGCGCAGCAGCGCCTCGGTGGCGGCCGAGAGCTCGGGCGGGCGGCGCTGGGCAGCGCGCGCGAAGAAGGCGAGGAAGCGGCGCGCGAGCGGGAGGATGTCCTCGGCGCGCTCGCGCAGGGGCGGCAGCGTCACCTCCACCACGTTCAGCCGGTAGAGCAGGTCCTCGCGGAAGCGCCCGGTGGCCACGGCCGGGTCCAGGTCGCGGTTCGTGGCCGCCACCACGCGCACGTCGGCATGGCGGGTGCGCCCCTCGCCCAGCCGCTCGAACTGCTTGTCCTGCAGGAAGCGCAAGAGCTGCGCCTGCAGCGCGGGGCTCATCTCCGTGACCTCGTCGAGGAAGAGGGTGCCGCCCTCCGCCTGCTCCACGCGGCCCGGCTGGTCCCTCACCGCGCCGGTGAAGGCGCCGCGCGCGTGGCCGAACAGCTCGCTGGCGAGCAGCTGCTCGGAGAGCGTGGGGCAGTTCACCGTGACGAAGGGGCGGCTGCGGCGCGCGGAGAGCGCGTGCAGCGCGCGCGCCACCACGCCCTTGCCGGTGCCGCTCTCGCCGCGCAGCAGCACCGCGGCATCGGAGGTCGCCGCGCGCGAGACGAGCGCGAGCGCGGCGCGCATGGCCGGGGCCCGCGTGTCCAGCAGGGCCTCGGGGCTCACCTCGGCCAGCTGCGCCTGGAGGGACTCGCGCTCGCGCGCCAGGTCGCGTCGCTCGCTGGTGCGCGCCACCACGTGGCGCACCTGCGCGGGGGTGAAGGGCTTGGCGATGAAGTCGCGCGCGCCGCGGCGCACGGCCTCCACCGCCGTGTCGAAGCTCGCGTAGGCGGTGATGAGCACCACGTCCAGCGAGGCGTCCTCGGCGAGCAGCCGGGGCAGCAGCTCCATGCCGCTCGCGGTGCCCAGCCGCAGGTCGAGGAAGCACAGGTCCACGGGCGCCTGCGCGAGCGCGGCCAGCGCCGCCTCGGGGCCCGCCGCCTCGCGCACCTCGCAGCCGAGGCTCTCGAGGCACAGGCGCAGGGTGCTGCGGATGTTGCGCTCGTCGTCCACCACCAGCACGCGCAGGGGGCGAGGCGGCGGGAGGACGTCGGAGCGGGGGGCGGGCAGGTCCATGGGGCGCTCAGCGCGTGGCGGCGGGGGCGTAGGCCTCGACGGCCTGCCTGCAGGCCGCACCGCACTCGGGGAAGCTGAGCACGTTGCGCGCGCGCTCGCGACAGTCCGCTTCCGAGCGGTGCGCCACGTCCTCGCCGCAGCGCAGGCGGAAGGTGAGCAGCTCGGCCTGCAGGAGGGTCGCGCGCCGGGGCGCGGGCATGGCCTCGAGCAGCTGGCGCTCTGCGAGGGAGCGGACGCCCAGCGCGGCGAGGAGCAGGAGCAGCGTGACGAGCAGCAGCAGCTTTCCACCAGAGCCGAGCATCCGGCGGCAGGGGAGGGCGGCATCGGTCAGGGGAGTCATGGCCTCCTCATCCACTGCTTGCGGCATGCCACCCGCCCCCGGCTCCGGGAGCGCGCCGGGGGCGCCCCGCTGCAGCGTGCGCCTTGCACGGCGCTGCGGGGGCAGGGTTGCAAGTTGCACGACGGGGGCGCGGCGGCGCGCGCCAAGGGAGCGACCTTGCTGGGTCCGGCCCGGCGGGTCGCGGCGGCACGTCGCGTGCTCCTGGGCAGGGACGGGCGCAGCCCTCGCGGGTCTGCGCGTCCCCCGCTCCGAGGAGCTCCGCATGCCGACACACCCGGGCGAGCCTGCGCGCAGTGCGCCGCCGCCTCCCCTGCCTCCTGCCCCCGGCGCAGCGCCCGCGCTCCCGCGGCCGCGTGGCTGGCGCAGGCGGCTGCTCGGGGGGGCGCGCAGCGTGCAGGACCCGGGCGTGTTCCACCACGTCTCGCTCGTCGCCTTCCTCGCCTGGGTGGGGCTGGGCGCAGACGGCCTCTCCTCCTCGGCCTACGGGCCGGAGGAGGCCTTCAAGGCCCTGGGCGCCCACACGTACCTCGCGGTGGGGCTCGCGCTGGCCACGGCCTTCACCGTCTTCGTCATCTCCTACGGCTACAGCCGCATCATCGAGCAGTTCCCCTTCGGCGGCGGGGGCTACGTGGTGGCCACCCGGCTGCTCGGCGCGGGGGCAGGCGTGGTGAGCGGCAGCGCGCTCATCGTCGACTACGTGCTCACCATCACCATCTCCGTGGCGGCGGGTGCGGACGCGCTCTTCAGCCTGGGGCCGCACCTGGGCGCGTGGAAGCTGCCGGCGGTGTTCGCGGTCATCGCCCTGCTGGTGCTGATGAACCTGCGCGGGGTGAAGGAGAGCGTCACCGTGCTCACCCCCATCTTCCTCGCCTTCCTGGTGGGCCACGCGGTGCTCATCGCGGGCGCGGTGCTGGGGCGCCTCTCCGAGCTGCCCGCGCTCGCCGCCGAGGTGCGCAGCGGCTACGCCGAGGGGCTGGGGACGCTGGGCGGGGTGGGCATGCTCGCGCTGTTCCTGCGCGCCTACTCGCTGGGCGGCGGCACGTACACGGGCATCGAGGCGGTCTCCAACGGCCTCGCCATCATGCGCGAGCCGAAGGTGCACACCGGCAAGCGCACCATGCTGCTCATGGCGGTGAGCCTCGCGCTCACGGCCGCGGGCATCACGCTGGCCTACCTGCTGCTGCGCGTCTCACCGGTGGAGGGCAAGACGATGAACGCGGTGCTGGCCGAGCGCTTCGCGGCGGGCCTGCCCCTGCACGCCGGCGGGGGCGCGGTGGGGCACGCCTTCGTGCTGCTCATCCTCGTCTCCGAGGCGCTGCTGCTCTTCGTCGCCGCGCAGGCCGGCTTCATCGATGGGCCGCGCGTGATGGCCAACATGGCGAGCGACTCGTGGCTGCCCCACCGCTTCTCCCAGCTGTCCGACCGGCTCGTCACCCAGAACGGGGTGCTGCTCATGGGCGGGGCCTCGCTCGCGGCGCTGCTGTACACGCGCGGCGACGTGGGGCACCTGGTGGTCCTCTACTCCATCAACGTGTTCGTCACCTTCAGCCTCTCGCAGGCGGCCATGTGCCGCTTCTGGCTGCGCGGGCGGCGGCGGCACGCGGACTGGAAGCGGCACATCGCCGTGCACGTGGTGGGCCTGATGCTGTGCCTCGGCATCCTCGGCGTCACCGTGTACGAGAAGTTCGGGCAGGGCGGCTGGGTGACGCTGGCGCTCACCGGGCTCCTCGTGGCGCTGTGCTTCCTCATCCGCGCGCACTATCGCGGGGTGCGCCGCAACCTGCGGCGCCTGGACGAGATCCTCCCCGCGCTCCCGCGGGAGGCCTCCGGGGAGGCTCGCGCGCTGGAGCCGCTCGCGCCCACGGCGGTGCTCCTGGTGGGGGAGTACGCGGGGCTGGGGGTGCACCAGTTGCTCGCGGTGGAGCGGCTCTTTCCACGGCACTTCCGCAACTACGTCTTCGTCTCGGTGGGGGTGGTGGACTCGGCCAGCTTCAAGGACGTGGAGGAGGTGGAGGAGGTGCGCCAGCGCACGCAGGCCGCGCTCGCGCGCTACGTCGCGCTCGCGCGGCGGCTGGGCTTCGCCGCGGACGCGCGCATGGGCGTGGGCACGGAGACGGTGGCCGAGGCGGAGCGGCTGTGCCGCGAGGTGGCCAGGGTCTACCCCCGCTCGGTCTTCTTCGCGGGCAAGCTCGTCTTCCAGCGCGAGAAGTGGTTCCAGGGCCTGCTGCACAACGAGACGGGGTACGCGCTGCAGCGCCGTCTGCAGTTCGCGGGCCTGGACGCCATGGTGCTGCCCGTGCGGGTGCTCGGGACTGCAGCGTAGAGGGACGCCCTGCGCCAGGGGTGGAGGGCGCGGCGTCGCGCGGCGTAGTAGGGGGCAGGTGACGGGAGGAGTCGGGATGGCTCGGCGCGGACGGTCGGAGCAGGGCGAGCAGCGGGCGGGAAGCGGCCGCGCACCGGGAGGTCGCCGATGAGCCTGCGCACCCGGCTGCTGCTCGCGCAGGCTCCGCTCGCGCTGGCGCTCGCGCTGGTGGGGCTGCTCGCCGTGCTCACGCTTCGCAGCGTGGGCGAGAGCGGGATGCAGATCCTCGCGGACAACTACCGCAGCCTGCTCGCGCTGCAGCGCATGCAGGAGGCGCTCGAGCGCATCGACAGCGGGGTGCTGCTGCTCGCGGCGGGCGAGCGCGAGCGGGGGCTCGGGCAGGTCTCCCGCTTCCGGCAGCGCTTCGAGCAGGAGCTGCGGGTGCAGGAGGGAAACCTCACGGAGCCCGGCGAGCGGGAGGCGACGGCGCAGCTGCGCGCGCGCTGGGGCCGGTGCCAGCAGGAGCTGGAGGCGGCCGTCGCAGCGGAGGACCCACGGGCGGTGCGAGTGCAGTACCTGCGCGCGACGGAGCCCGCGCTGCGCGCGCTCGAGAGCGCGGCGGCGCAGGTGCTGGCGCTGAACCAGGATGCGATGGTGCGCAAGAGCGAGCGGCAGCGGCAGCAGAGCGAGCGCGCGAACGCGCTCGCGCTGGGGGGCGTGCTCGCGGCGCTCGCGCTGGGGCTGGGAACGGGGGTGGCGCTCACGCGCCGCGCGCTGCAGCCGGTGACGCTGCTGGGCGAGGCGGTGCGCCGGCTGGGGCAGGGGGACCTGGATGCGCGCGCGCAGCCCACCGGGGGAGGGGAGCTCGCGCAGCTCGCGGCGGAGTTCAACGCCATGGCGGACTCGCTGAGGCGCTATCGCGAGAGCTCGCTGGGGGAGCTGCTGCAGGCGCAGGCGGCGTCGCAGGCGGCGATCGACAGCCTGCCGGATCCGGTGCTGGTGTTCGGCGTGGACCAGCGGCTGCTCAACCTGAACGGCGCGGCGGAGCGGCTGCTGGGGCCCGGCGTGGAGGGAGCGCCAGACCCGCTCGCGCGCGCGGCGCCCGAGCTGCGCGAGGTGCTGGAGCGGGTGCGCCGGCACGTGCTGGAGGGCCGGGGGCCCTTCCTCCCGCGCGGCTACGAGGAGGCGGTGCGGGTGGAGGGCGGCGAGGGCCCCAGCTACTTCCTGCCGCGCGGCTCGCCCGTGCATGCGGAGCGCGCGGGCATCATCGGGGCCACCGTCATCCTGCAGGACGTGACGCGCCTCAAGCGCTTCGACGCGCTGAAGAACGACCTGGTGGCCACGGTGGCGCACGAGTTCCGCACGCCGCTCACGAGCCTGCGCATGGCCATCCACCTGTGCGCGGAAGGGGCTGCGGGGCCGGTGAGCGGGAAGCAGGAGGAGCTGCTCTTCGCGGCGCGCGAGGACTGCGAGCGCCTGCAGACCCTGGTGGACGACCTCCTGGACCTGCAGCGCATCCAGGAGGGCCGGCTCGCCATGCAGCGGCGGCAGGTGGGCACGGACGAACTGCTGGAGCTGGGCGTGGGACCGCACCGCATGTCTGCGGAGCAGAAGGGGCTCGTGCTCCGCACCTCCGTCGCGGCCGGGGTGGGGTTGCTGGAGGTGGACCCCGAGCGACTGGGGCTGGTGCTCAGCAACCTGGTCTCCAACGCCGTGCGCCACAGTGCTCCCGGAGGGCGCGTGGAGGTGGGCGTGCGGCAGGAGGCGGGGCGGGTGCGCTTCGAGGTGCGGGACGAGGGGCCGGGCGTGGCGCCCGAGCACCAGCGCCGGGTCTTCGAGAAGTTCTACCGGGTGCCGGGTGCGCCGGGGGGCGGGGCAGGGCTGGGCCTGTCCATCGTGCGCGAGATCGTGGAGGCGCACGAGGGGGAGGTGGGGCTCGAGACCGAGCCGGGGCAGGGGGCGTGCTTCTGGTTCGACGTCCCTGCGGTCCCCCCTTCCCCACGGGAGGGCAGGGACGAGAGGGGCAGGGCCTGAGCAGGCAGCCTCGCGCCCCCGCTCCCGCACGCCCCTCCCCTCGCAGGACGTGGCCGGCGCAGGGAGGGGTTCTTAGATTCCTCCTGTGTGCGCAGGAGGTGCCGCCGTGATGAACTCCCCTCACGTCTCGCCCCGCCGGGTCATTCAGCCGGTCCTCTCGGAGCGCAGCATGGGCCCCCGCCTGGGACGCATGGGCGTCGCGCTGCTGCTGCTCGTGCTCTTCGGCGGCTTCTTCCTCCTGTGGCAGACGCGCGGCGAGCAGCGCGCGGTGGGCACGCTCACCCCCGCGCAGCGCACCGCCGTGTTCCAGGAAGCGCTCGGGCGCTACAAGGTGCTCTGCAAGGACGGAGGGACGCCGGCGGTGCGCGCGGAGTGCACCGAGCAGGCGCGCTACCTGCGCCTCTTCCCGGAGTGCGACGGCGCATGCAAGGACCTCACGGACGCGGACGTCCCGGCACCGGCGCGCTAGGTCCGCGACGCCCGCTGCTCCTGCGGCTCGGGATGAGGACGGGCGGGACGGGCTCGCCTCGTGGATGTCCAGCGCGCGCGGGCGTCGGCCTGCGCAGCGCTCCAGGGAGGCTCGGGAGCGGGCCCGCTTCCATCCTGGTGCGGCCCCCCAGGAGGCGAGGCCGCGGGGCCTGTAAGGACTACCGCAATACCCCCGACATCTCAGAACAGGTGCGCGCGACTTCGCGCCCCGGGGGTACCCCTCCCGGGCGCAGGTCGGTGCGGTGCTGTCTACAAACCTCGGGGGTTTTGAAATCTCCCGAGCTTCCCCGGAGCGCCTCGCAGGGCAGCGCCCGCCCGCGCTCGGCGCATGCGACGGGAGCCCGTCCCGTCCCGGCTTCCCATAGAGCCGATGCGCGCGGTTCACAGTGCGACGGACCCGTCCCTCTGCCTCCGTGAAAGGCGAGAGGAGACCGCTGCGCCAGGAACGCGGCAAGTGCGCGCTTCTGAACTAGGCTCGGCGCAACTCAGACTGTTGGGGGGAGAGCCGAGTGTCGATGCGTGCCGGGACAGGACTGCTGTGTTGCCTGCTGTGGGCCTCGAGTGCAGGAGCGCAGCAGCCGCCGCTGCCGCTGCCGCCGCCACCCGCAGGCACCCAGCCGCGCGCGAGCGCGGAGGCAAAGCCGCGCCTGCTCGTCACCGACCTCAGTGCACAGGGCGTCTCCGCGCAGGAGGCCGCCGCGCTGACGGACGCCGTCGTGCAGAGCCTCACCGAGCGCAACCTCTTCGAGGTGCTCAGCCGCCGCGACGTGGAGACGCTGCTCACGGCCGAGCGCCAGCGGCAGCTGCTGGGCACCTGTGACGCGCGCGCGGAGGCCTGCGCGCAGGACGTGGGCGGGGCGCTGGGCGCGCGCTACGTGCTGAGCGGCTCCTTGAGCAAGCTGGGCCCCACCTACGAGCTCAGCCTCCAGGTCCTCGACACGGTGAAGGGGCGCCCGGTGGGGCGCAGCACGCGGCTCGCGCGCGAGCTCTCCACGCTGCGCCAGCTGGTGCCCTACACGGTGGCCGAGGCGAGCGGCGCGCCCCTGCCGCCGCCGGCGAGCCGGGTGCTGCCCTACAGCCTGCTGGGGGCGGGGAGCGCGGCGCTCTTGGGCGGCGGCGTGTACGGGCTCATCGCGCTCAGCCGCCAGAAGGTGCTCAACGACGAGCTGTGCCCGGAGGGCCCGGTGAACGGGACCTGCCAGGGCCGCAACCTGCGCGAGCTGGACTACTACCGGCAGGAGAACAGCCGGCTCGGGCGCGACAAGACGCTCGCGCTGGTGGCGATGGGCGCGGGCGCGGGGCTGCTCGCGGCGGGCTTCCTGCTCATGCCGCCGCCCGAAGGCGGACCGCGCATCGCGCTGGTGCCCACGGGACGCGGCTTCGCCCTGGCGGGGGTGCTGCCGTGAGGGCGCTGGGACTGTGCGGCCTGCTCCTGCTGTGCGCGTGCTCGGGCGGGCTGAAGCTCGACGAGGGCAACGCCTTCCCCTGTGACTTCGCCCTGGGCGAGGCGGTGCGCGACCAGGGCTGTCCGTCCGGCTGGGTGTGCGGGCTCGAGGACCGCTGCCAGCCGGAGGACCCGGAGACCTTCGTGCCGGGCGCCGTGCCCAGCTACGCGGCGCAGGCGCGGGTGAGCCCGGGCGCGCTCGACTCGCCGCTGCGGCTGCTCGCGGGGGACGCGCGGCTGCGGCTGTGGCTCGCGGACGAGGACGACGCGGCGGGCCCGCTGCTGGTGACGCCGGTGGGCGTGGCGCCGCTCTCGCCCAATGCGCCGCTGCCGGAGCTCTCGGGCGCGGCGCTCGCGGGCGCGCAGCTGGGGCTGCTCACCAGCACGGGCAACGTGGCGCTGGTGAACCTGGCGGACGGCGGCACGCAGGCGGTGCTCACCCCGGGCACCGGCAAGCCGCTCGGGGACGTGGGCGCGCTGCGCGCGGAGCTCAGCGTGCTCGCGGACGGCGGCGTGGGCAGCAGCTTCCTCGCGGCGCTGCGCACGGACGGCGGGGCAGGGGAGCTGCGCACGGACGGGACCTACCAGGCGCTGCCGCAGGCCTTCACGGTGGACGCGAACGGCGGGGCGCACCCGTGCACGGGCGGGAAGGAGACCTGTGCGCCGCGCGTGGACGACACGGTGTGGAGCTACGCGTACACGGACGTGCGCGCCGCGCCGCGCGCGCAGGTGGAGCGGCTGCTCTCGGCGAAGAGCGCGCTGGTGCCGGTGGCCGCCTACGGCCCGGGGCTGCTCGCGCGCCTGGACACGCCGCTCGCCGGCGACTGGCGGGTGCTCAACCGCAACGACCCGCTCATCGACGACGCGGCGCTGCTGCCGCTCGTGGACCTGCGCCACAGCCAGCTGCGGCGCAGCGAGGACGGCGCGCTGTGGGCCCTCAACTACGCGCTGCCGGTGCCGGCGCGCGTGGACTCGCTCGCGACCTGGGTGCTCTCGCGCTCCACGGACCCCACGCAGAACGAGTTGGTGCGCGCCTGGAGTGACTGCGCCCCCTGCCGCGAGGGGCGCCTGCTCGCGGCGACCCCCGTGACGGGCGGCGCGCTCGGCGTGGAGGTGCTGTGCGAGGCCTCCGGCGGCGCGCGCTCGCTGTGGCGCGTGACGGGGGCGAGCGTGACGAGCCCGCTGGACGCGTGCCTGCGCGAGCCGGTGGAGGCGCCCTTCGACCTCGCGCAGCTGAGCGCGGACCCGAACGCCGTGGACGCCACCCAGGGTGCCTCGCTCTCGCTCGGCGGGCGCAGCGGGCAGGTGTGGTTCGGCCCGCGCCTCTCCACCGCGCGCCCGCTCTACCTGGACCGCGCGCCGCTCGCCGCCACGCTGGTGACGGACGCGGCGAGCGCGGGCAAGACGAACCTGGCCGCCATCACCGAGAGCACGGTGGCGGTGGACCTCGGGCGCCCGGGGGGCAACGGCCTCACCGTGCTCACGCTCGCGGAGCTCAACGCGGCGAACGGCGTCGCCGACCCCGCGGCGCTGGACGAGCGCTTCCAGCTCGCGGCGCGCGTGGAGGGCTTCGAGGACTGGTTCGTGCTCAGCTCCGGGGACCTGGTGAAGACGGGGGCGGGCGGCGGCTTCGGGCCGCGCCTGCTCGCCCCGGACGGCAGCCCCGCGCAGGGCCCCTTCCACGCGGTGGGCACGCGCGAGGGCAGCCGCGCGAGCATGGTGCTCTCGGCGGCGGACCAGCTCTACTACTGGGAGCTGGACCCGGCCGCGCCCCTGAGCGCGCAGGCCGCGGCGAGCACGCTCGCGCCGCGGCTCACGCCGGAGCCGGGCTTCCCCATCCGCTCGCTCGCGCGCAACCGGGCCGTCACGCTCGCGGGCAGCAGCGAGCTGGACGTGGCGGGCTGGGTGGTGACGAGCCGCAACCTCTTCGCCTTCTCGCGGGTGCGCGCCGGCGGGCGCTGGGCGCTGGAGGGGCTGAGCGCGAGCGTGGACGAGCCGGTGGAGCTGTGGAGCGTGGGCGAGCCCCCGGCAGCCTACGGGCGCGTGGGCCTGCGCGACGGCACCGTGCTGCGGCTCCCCGGAGGCCTGCCGCTCACCGGGCGGCTGGTGCGCGAGGACGGGCGCGCGGAGCAGGTGCGCGACTACGCGAGCGTGGGCGGCTGGACGCTCGCGCTGGGGGAGGCGGGGCTGTACCAGGCCGTCACCCCCACGGCGGCCGGGAAGCTGCTCGCCTGGACGGCCGTCCCCCTGCCGGCGGGGGTGACGGGGGCCCAGCTCGCGGGGGCGCGGCTCGAGGTGCTGCGGCGCGAGGGCCGCGACATGCTCTACCTCTTCACCGCGCAGGGCTTCGCCTACGAGGTCGGCCGCGCGCAAAGCGCGGGATGAGGTTATAGCAAGCGCCCCCGTGCGCCTCCTCTCGCTCCAGGTCCAGGACTTCCGCAACCTCGCCGAGGTGCGCCTCGCGCCCAGCGCGCGCGCCAGCATCGCGGTGGGGCAGAACGGGCAGGGCAAGACGAACCTGCTCGAGGCGCTCTACGTCCTGGCCACCCTCAAGCCGCTGCGTGCCACCCGCCTCTCGGAGCTGGTGCGCTGGGGGACGGGCAAGGCGCGCGTGTCCGGCCGCTTCCTGCTCAGGGGAGCGGAGCGCGAGATTGCGGTAGAGGTCGAGGGCGGCCAGCGCCAGGCCTTCGTGGACGGCAAGAAGGCGCAGAGCCTCGAGGAGTACTTCGGCGGCGTGTCGGTCGTGGCCTTCACCCCGGACGACCTCGGGGTCATCAAGGGCGGCCCGGACGAGCGGCGCACCTTCCTGGACCGCGCCGTCTTCAACCGCTTCCCGGCCTTCCTGCAGGAGAGCCGCAGCTACGCGCGCGCCCTCAAGAGCCGCAACCGGCTGCTGCGCGAGGGGGCGGGGCAGGTGCCCGACCCCGCGTACCTCGAGGCCTACGACGCCACGCTCGCGCGCGCCGGCGCCCGCATCCTCGTGCGCCGCCGCGCGCTGATGGCCGAGCTCGCGCCGCGCGCGCGCGCCACCTTCGAGGCCATCGGGCGTACCGAGGCCCGCGCGACGTACGGCTACCACCCCAGCCACCTGGGAGACGTGCACAGCCTGGACGAGGGGGCGCTCGCGGCGCGGCTGCAGGAGGTGCTCGCGCACCGGCTGCAGCGCGACCTCGCCCGCGGCTTCACCAGCGTGGGGCCCCACGCGGACGACGTGGAGGTGACGCTGGGCGGGCGCAGCGCGCGCGCCTACGCGAGCCAGGGGCAGCAGCGCGCGCTCGTGCTCGCGTGGAAGATTGCCGAGATCGAGAACCTGGAGGCGGCGCTCGGCGTGCTCCCCCTGCTGCTGCTCGACGACGTCTCGAGCGAGCTGGACCCCGAGCGCAACGCGTACCTCATGGGCTACCTGCACGCGAGCGGCGCGCAGACCTTCCTCACCACCACCGAGGGCAGCCTCGTGGGCGCGGCCGCCGGCCCCGACACCCTGTGGCTCGAGGTCGCCGCGGGGCAGGTGCAGCGCGGCGCGGGGCCCGAGGGGTGGGGGGCGCCGGCGACGAACGCCGGGCCTGCGGCCGAGGCCGCGGCGCTGCAGGCCGCCGAGGTGCCGGAGCCCGGCGCGTCGGAACCCGCCGAGCCCGCACCCGATGCCCCGCCCGCGCTTGCCCGGGCGCACTGAGGACGGGCGCGGCGCGGGACCGTGCACGCCCGCGCGGGTGCGCTTATGGACTCGGGCCCTCGCGGGCGGCCTCCCCCAGGAATGGGGCTCCCATGCTCCCCGGCCGCCCGCGGTGGCTCGGCTCGTACCGTGGGCTGAGGAATAGGGCGCCCGGCGGTTGAAGGGGCGAGATGTTCGCCTTCCCAATCGCGGCACGGGTGCTACAACCAAGCGCTCCGGCGCACGGGCGCGGCCTTGGCCGCGGGCCCTCTCGCGCTGGCACCCCTATGGGCCCGGCCCACCGCGCGTGCGGCCCGGGCGCTCGGAGCACCCCCGCCATGAGCGCAGTCGAATCCCCCTCGGTCCACCTGCCCCGCGTGTCCACCGGCATCGAGGGCCTGGACACGGTGCTGCACGGCGGCCTGCTGCAGGGGGGCACCTACATCGTCGTGGGCATGCCCGGGGCGGGGAAGACCATCCTCGGCAACCAGTTCTGCTACCACCACGTGAAGGGGGGCGGGCGGGTGGTCTACGTCACCCTCCTCGCCGAGACGCACAGCCGCATGCTCGCGCACCTGCGCGAGATGGACTTCTTCACCGCCGAGCCGCTGGCCACCGCGTTCCAGTACGTGAGCGCCTACCGCACGCTGGTGAAGGAGGGGCTCGCGGGGCTGCTCGAGAGCTTGCGCAAGCTCATCCGTGAGCACCGCGCGAGCCTGCTGGTCATCGACGGCCTGGTGAGCGCGACGCACAACGCCGCCAACGAGCTCGCCTTCAAGGAGTTCATCCACGAGCTCAACACCCTGGTGGGGGTGATGAACTGCACCACGCTCTTGCTCACCAACGGCCAGGGCCCGGACGACGTGCACCCCGAGCACACCATGGTGGACGGGCTCATCGAGCTGAAGGACGAGCTGGTGGGGGTGCGCAGCGTGCGCCACCTCAACGTGCGCAAGTTCCGCGGCAGCGCGCACCTGCGCGGCGAGCACACCTTCGTCATCACCGGGCACGGCATCACGGTGTACCCGCGGCTCGAGGCGCAGCTGGGCGAGAACGCGGTCATCCCCCAGGAGCAGGAGGGGCAGCTGCCGCTGGGCGTGCCCGAGCTGGACCGCATGCTGGGCGGCGGCCTGCAGCGCGGCAGCGTCACGCTGCTGATGGGCCCCTCGGGCAGCGGCAAGACGCTGCTGGGCCTGCAGTTCCTGCACGAGGGCGTGCAGCGCAACGAGAGCTGCCTCTACTTCGGCTTCTACGAGAGCCCGCCGCGCCTCATGGCCAAGGCGGACGGCATCGGGCTGCACCTGCGCCCCGCGCTGAAGAGCGGGCTGCTGCAGGCCCTGTGGCAGCCGCCCAGCGAGCTGTTGCTGGACGCGCTGGGCGAGCGGCTGCTGATCACGGTGAAGGCGCGCGGGGTGAAGCGGCTGCTGCTGGACGGGCTGATCGGCTTCAAGGAGGCCACCGTCCACCCCGAGCGCATCAACCGCTTCTTCGCCGTGCTCACCAACGAGCTGCGCGCGCAAGGGGTCACGGCGGTGTTCACCGAGGAGACGCGGCTGCTCTTCGGCCCGGAGGTGGAGGCGCCGGTGAAGGCGATGAGCGCGCTGGTGGAGAACCACCTCTTCCTGCGCCAGGTGGAGATGGACGGCGAGCTGCGCCGCGCCATCACCATCCTCAAGACGCGCGAGAGCAACCACGAGACGAGCGTGCGCGAGCTGCACATCAGCGCGCAGGGCTTCCGCGTGGGCGGCCCCTTCCGGGACGTGGACTCGCTGCTCACCGGCCAGAGCAAGCCGCGCACGGAGCGCGCCCTGCGGGCCAAGCCCCCGTCGAAGGCTTCGCCGAAGGGCGCCAAGAAGCGCGCGCCGGGGCGCGGGGGGAGCAAGTGAGAACCGTCCTGCTCGTCGACGACGAGCACGCCATCGTGGATGCCCTGCAGGGCATCCTCGAGGACGAGGGCTACCGGGTGCTCACGGCCGCCCACGGCCGCGAGGCGCTCGCGCGCCTGGCCGAGGCGAAGCCGGACGTGGCCCTGCTGGACGTGATGATGCCGGTGATGGGGGGCAGGGAGCTGCTCGCGCACCTGCGCGCGAGCCCCGAGTGGAGCCGCCTGCCCGTGCTGATGATGAGCGCGGTGCCGCGCGAGGTGCTCGAGCGGCAGGAGGGCGGCGCGCTCGCCTGCGACGCCTTCCTCGAGAAGCCCTTCGACCTGGGCACGCTGCTGGCCACCCTGGACCGGCTCGCGGGCCCGGAGAAGGGCTAGGAGGCCGGGACCGTGCCCGAGCGGCAGACCGCGCACTTCCGCCGCCTGCTCACGCGCTCCGTCGCGGTGCCCATCCTGCTGCTGCTGGCGCTCGCCGCGGTGCTCTTCCTGCAGCTCACCCAGCTGCTCGCGGCCTACCGCGCCACCGAGCACTCGGACGCCATCATCCTGCGCGCCGAGCGGGTGCGGCAGCTGCTGGTGGACCGCGAGACGGGCCTGCGCGGCTACCTGCTCACCGGCGAGCCGCGCTTCCTCGAGCCCTACGAGCGCTCGGAACGGGAGCTGCCCGGTGCGATGGCGGCGCTCGAGGGTCAGCTGGACCTGCCGCAGCAGCAGCAGCGCTACGGCCAGCTGCGCGAGCGCTGGAGAGACTGGGAGAGCATCGCCGCGCAGGAGCGGGCGCTCAAGGACGAGGGGGGCGACTACCGCGCCCTGGTGGCCGGCGGCGAGAGCAAGGCGCGCATGGACCGGCTGCGCGCGACGCTGGACGAGCTGGTCTCCTTCGCGCGCGAGCGCCGCGCCCAGCGCGCGGACGCCGCCCAGGCGAGCGCGCGCCGGGTGCTGGTGGGCACCGGCGCCGCGGTGCTGCTCATCGGCCTGGGGCTCGCCTACGTGAGCCGCCGCCAGCTGTTGATGCTCTCCGGCCGCTACGAGTCCAACGTGCGCGCGCTGCGGCAGCTCAACGCCGAGCTGGAGAGCCGCGTGGAGCAGCGCACCCGGGAGCTGCAGCACATGAACCGGGAGCTGGAGACCTTCAGCTACTCGGTCAGCCACGACCTGCGCACCCCCTTGCGCGCCATCGACGGCTTCAGCCAGGCGCTGCTCGAGGACGAGGCCGCGCGCATCAGCCCCGAGGGCCAGGACTCCCTGCGCCGCGTGCGCGCGGCGGCCGGGCGCATGGGGCAGCTCATCGACGACCTGCTGCGCCTCAGCCGCGTGGGGCGCGCCGAGCTGCAGCGCGCGCCGGTGGACCTGGGGGCGCTCGCGCAGGAGATCCTCGCGGAGCTGCAGCGCCGCGAGCCCGGGCGCCAGGTGCAGCTGGACGTGCAGCAGCCCCTGCCCGCGCACGCGGACCCGCAGCTCGCCCGCGTGCTGCTGGAGAACCTGCTGCAGAACGCCTGGAAGTTCACCGCGCGCAAGGCGCAGGCCCACATCGCGCTCCGGCGCGAGCCCGAGGGCGTGACCGGAAGCGCGCCCGGCGGCCCGCCCACCTACCGGGTGGAGGACGACGGGGCGGGCTTCGACATGGCGTACGCGGGCAAGCTCTTCAGCCCCTTCCAACGTCTGCACAAGACGAGTGAGTTCCCGGGCACGGGCATCGGGCTGGCCACGGTGCAGCGGATCGTGCACCGTCACGGCGGGAGCATCCGGGCGGAAGGAAGGCCCGGCGAGGGCGCCCGCTTCATCTTCACGCTGGGGGAGGCGAGCACATGATGGCAGGCGCGGCGGGGATGGAGGGCGCGGGAGGCGCGGGCTCGCTCGCGCCGCCGGGCACGGTGCTGCTCGTGGAGGACAACCCGGACGACGTGGCGCTCACCCTGCGCGCCTTCCAGCGCGCCGGCATCACCCACCCCGTGGTGGTGGTGGAGGACGGGGTGGAGGCGCTCGAGTACCTCTTCGGCGAGGGGCGCCACCAGAAGGAGGGCGCCGCCCACCGCCCGCTCGTGGTGCTGCTGGACCTGAACCTGCCGCTCCTGGACGGCCACGAGGTGCTGCGCCGCATCCGCCAGGATCCTCGGACCCGTACCCTGCCCGTGGTCATCCTCACCTCCTCCGCCGAGGACCAGGACGTGGTGCGCAGCTACGACTCGGGCGCCAACAGCTACGTGCGCAAGCCCGTCTCCTTCCTTGCGTTCGTGGAGGCGGCGCGCCAGCTGGGCGTGTACTGGCTGCAGCTCAACCACCCGCCGCCCCCGCGCCCCAGCTTCCCGAGCCCCGGCTCCGGAGGCTCGCGATGACCCTGTCGGCGACCCCCCCGCGCCCCCTCGCGGTGCTGCACGTGGAGGACAGCGCGGACGACGTGCTGCTGCTCGAGCGCGAGCTGCGCCACGGCGGCTTCGCCATCGCGCGCAGCGCGCAGGTGGAGACGGAGCAGGCGCTGGAGGCGGCGCTCGCGCAGGGCCCCTGGGACGTGGTGCTCGCGGACTACACCATGCCGCACTACAGCGCCCCCGCCGCCCTGCAGCTGCTGCGGCGCCGCGGCCTGGACATCCCCTTCATCGTGGTGAGCGGCACGGTGGGGGAGCACGAGGGCGTGGAGATGATGCGCGCGGGCGCCAGCGACTACTTCGGCAAGCACTACCTCACCCGGCTGCCGGCCGCGGTGGAGCGCGAGCTGCAGGCGGCGCAGAGCCGGCGCGAGCGCGCGCGGGGCGAGCGCGACCGGGCGCTGCTCGCCAGCGCGAGCGAGCTGCTGGGGCGCTCGCTCGACTACGAGCGCACGCTCGAGCAGGTGGCGCGGCTCGCGGTGCCGGAGGTCGCGGACTGGTGCGCCGTCTTCCTGCCGGACGGCCACGGCGGCCTGCGCCTGGGCGTGGTGGCGCACCAGCTGCCGGGCCTCGAGGCGCAGGTGCAGCGCCTGAGCGAGGGGCTGCAGCTCAACCCCGCCGCGCGCGTCGGGCCCCTGCAGGTGGCGCGCACGGGCGAGCCCGAGCTCGTCACCCGCGCGAGCGCGGAGCGGCTCGCGCAGATCGCCCCGCCCGCGCTGAAGGAGGCGCTGGACGCGCTCGGCATCTGCACCGGCGTGCACGTGCCGCTCGCCTCCTCGCAGGGGGTGCTCGGGGTGCTCAGCCTGGTGGGCATGGGCGCGCGCGCGCCGATGGGCCCGCAGGACCTCGCGCTCGCGCAGGAGCTCGCCCGGCGCGCGAGCCTCGCGCTGCAGAACGCGCGCCTCTACCGCGAGGCGCAGGCCGCGGTGCACCTGCGCGAGGAGTTCCTGCAGGTGGCGGCGCACGAGCTGCGCACCCCGCTCACCACGCTGCGCCTGCAGCTCGGAAGGCTCGCGAGGTCCGAGGAGGTGCGCAGCGCGAGCCCCGCGCTCGGCGGAGGCCTCGAGCGCGCGCAGCGCCAGGTGGGGCGCCTCAGCACCCTGGTGGAGAGCCTGCTGGACGTGAGCCGCCTGGAGAGCGGCGCGCTGCAGCTGCACCGCGAGGAGGTGGACCTCGCGGAGCTGGTGCGCGAGGTGGCCGAGCGCTACGCGGACGAGGCGCGCGGGGCGGGCTGCCCGCTGCAGCTGGAGCTCGCGCCGGGGCTGGTGGGGCCCTGGGACCGGCTGCGGCTGGACCAGGCCGTGGCGGCGCTGGTGGCCAACGCCTTCAAGTTCGGCCCGGGCCACCCCGTTCAGCTCTCGACCGCGCGCGTGGGCGCCGCCGCGCAGCTGGTGGTGGAGGACCGGGGCATCGGGCTCGCGCCGGCGGACCTCGAGCGCATCTTCGAGCGCTTCGAGCGCGCGGTGAGCGAGCGGCACTACGGAGGCCTGGGCCTCGGGCTCTATCTCGCGCGCCGCTCGGTGCGCGCCCACGGCGGCGAGCTGCGCGCGGAGGCCCGTCCCGGCGCCGGCGCGCGCTTCGTGCTCGAGCTGCCGCTCGCCGCGCTCGAGGGCTTCTCGCCCTCCCCCGGCGGCTCGCGCAGTGGCTCTGGAGGTCTGCACTGATGGCCCGCTCCCTGATGGTCGTGGACGACGACGCGGACCTGCGCGAGACCCTGCAGGAGGTGCTGAGCGACGCGGGCTTCGAGGTGCAGGGCGCGCGCGACGGCGCCCACGCGCTCGAGCTGCTGCGCACGCGCGAGCGGCTGCCGGACCTGCTGCTGCTGGACATGATGATGCCGGTGATGGACGGGCGCAGCTTCCTGCGCGCCGCGCACGCGGACGCCACGTACGCCGGCCTCAAGGTGGTCATCTTCAGCGCCTCGGTGGACGTGGAGCGCACGGCGAAGGAGCTGGGCGCCTCCGGCTACCTGCGCAAGCCGGTGAGCGTGGAGGGGCTGCTGGACCTCGTGGAGCGGCAGCTCGTCGACAGGGCCTGAAGACCGGGCCTGAGGCTGCGCTGGCGCCGGGCGCGCGCCGGCAGTACCTCTAGCCCTACCGCATGGACGCCCGCTTCTTCGCCTACGACCCGCGCCGCACCCGGCTCCTCCTCTTCCTCGGCGCCTGTGCGCTCGCGGTGCTGTGCGCCGCCTCGCTCGCGGCGGCGCGCGCCGGCGGCGGCCGCCCGGCGCTCGTGCGCGCGGGCTTGAGCGCAGGCCTGCTCCTGCTCTTCCTCCTCGCGCGCTTCCGGCTGCGGCCGCGCGCGGGTTGGGGCGTGGTGCTGGCCACGCGCGGGGTGAGCGTGGCGCGCCCCTTCGCCGCCGAGCCGGTGGCGCTCGCGTGGGGGCAGATCGCGCGCGTGCGGCGCACCGGCCGTAGGGGCGGCGTGCTCGCGCTGTGGCTGCAGGGCGAGGGCGCGGAAGGGGCCGGAAGCGTGCGGGTGAGCCGCCAGCTCTTCGCGGACGCGGCCCACTTCGAGGCGCTCGCCCAGGCGCTCGAGGAGCGCGTCCCGACCCCGGCGTACGACGCCTGAAATGGCGGTCCGGAGGGCCCCCGCCGCGCCCGCCTGCCGGGCAGGCGGTCTGGAGCCTCTTTCCCGAATGTTTCTGCAGCTTTGCGCGGGCTCGTTAAGCTTGTCCGTTCTGTTGTGACCCCCGGCCTTCGGTGATAGTCAGGAGGGCCGTCAAAGCACCGTTTCCCAAGGACATTTTCGCATGGAAAAGACCCCCGCCACCGGCACCGCTGCGGCTGCACCCAACGTGCCCAACCCCGCGGAGTACGGGGCCGAGAGCATCACCAAGCTCGAGGGGCGCGAGGCGGTGCGCAAGCGCCCGGGCATGTACATCGGCGACACCATGACCTACGGGCTGCACAAGCTCGTGTACGAGGTCGTGGACAACTCGGTGGACGAGGCGCTCGCGGGCCACTGCACCGACATCGAGGTCGTCATCCACGTGGATGGCTCCCTGAGCGTGCAGGACAACGGCCGCGGCATCCCGGTGGGGCCGCACCCCGACCCCAAGTTCAAGGAGAAGGACACGGTCGACGTGGTCCTCACCGAGCTGCACGCGGGGAGCAAGTTCGGCAACGGCGCGTACAAGGTCTCCGGCGGCCTGCACGGCGTGGGCGTGACCTGCGTGAACTTCCTCAGCGAGTGGATGAAGGTGCGCATCCAGCGCAACGGCCGCGTGTACGAGCAGGCCTACGAGCGCGGCATCCCCCCCGGCAAGGTGCAGGAGGTGGGCGTCACCGACAAGCGCGGGACCTTCATCCACTTCAAGCCCGACACCCAGGTGATGGAGACGGTCGACTTCAACTTCGACACGCTCAGCCAGCGCCTGCGCGAGCTCGCGTTCCTGAATGCGGGGCTGCACATCGTCGTGCGCGACGAGCGGACGAACAAGGAGCACGACTTCAAGTTCGACGGCGGCATCGTCTCGTTCGTGGAGTACCTGAACAAGGCGAAGCAGGCGCTGCACGAGCGGCCCATCTACATCCAGGCCGAGAAGGACGGCGTCTCGCTCGAGATCGCCATGCAGTGGAACGACGGCTACGACGAGCGCATCTACACCTTCGCCAACAACATCAACACCCACGAGGGCGGCAGCCACCTGTCCGGCTTCAAGTCCGCCCTCACCCGCACGCTCAACAGCTACGCGGAGAAGGGCGGGCTCTGGAAGGACCTCAAGGAGACCCCCACGGGTGAGGACGCGCGCGAGGGGCTCGCCGCCGTCATCAGCGTGAAGATCCCGAACCCCCAGTTCGAGGGCCAGACCAAGACCAAGCTGGGCAACAGCGAGGTGAAGGGCCTGGTGGAGCAGATGGTGAACGACCAGCTCGCGACCTTCCTCGAGGAGACGCCGCTCATCGCCAAGAAGGTGGTGGCGAAGATCGGCGACGCGTGCCGCGCCCGCATGGCGGCGCGCAAGGCGCGCGAGACCGTGCGCCGCAAGGGCATCCTCGAGGGCGGCGGCCTGCCCGGAAAGCTCGCGGACTGCCAGAGCCGCGACCCCAGCGAGAGCGAGCTCTACATCGTCGAGGGTGACTCGGCAGGTGGCTCCGCGAAGCAGGGCCGCGACCGGCGCAACCAGGCGATCCTCCCGCTGCGCGGCAAGATCCTCAACGTGGAGAAGGCCCGCTTCGAGAAGATGCTCACCAGCGCGGAGATCGTGACGCTGATCACGGCGCTGGGCACGGGCATCGGGCGCGAGGACTACAACCCGGAGAAGGCGCGCTACCACCGCATCATCCTGATGACGGACGCAGACGTGGACGGCAGCCACATCCGCACGCTGCTGCTCACCTTCTTCTACCGGCAGATGCCGGAGCTCATCCAGAACGGCTACCTCTACATCGCGCAGCCGCCGCTCTACAAAGTCACGCGCAACAAGAAGGACATGTACGTGAAGGACGAGCGCGGCCTGAACGAGTACCTGCTGCGCATCGCCGCGCAGCACTCCACCGTGAGCACGCCGCTGGGCGAGGTCACGGGGGATGCGCTCAAGGAGCTCTTGCAGAAGGTCATCACCTACGAGGAGCGGCTGGAGAAGTTCGCCCAGCGGCGCGACCCGCGCGTCATCGACGCGCTGGTGCAGAGCGCCCGCATCGACGCCGCCACGCTCGCGGACACCGAGGCGCTCAACGCCGAGGTGGAGAAGATGCACGCCTACTTCGCCGCGCACTACCCGGACGTGCTCGCCCAGCTCAAGGTGTTCCGCAAGGACGACCCCGAGCACCAGGCGAAGAAGCTCGTGCTGCGCACCGAGGTCGGCGGCGTGCTGCGCGAAACCGTGCTCGACCACGCCTTCCTCGCGAGCCCCGAGTACGGCGAGCTCAAGGCGCTGCGCGACGCGTTCCGCGGCCTCGGCCTGCCGCCCTACACCGTGAAGCTCGAGGGCGGCGACGTGGTGTGCACCACGGTGCAGCAGGTGCTCGCGGCGGTGCGCAAGGACGCGCAGCGCGGCCTGGGCATCCAGCGCTACAAGGGTCTGGGCGAGATGAACCCCGAGCAGCTGTGGGAGACCACCATGGACCCCGCGCGCCGCACCCTCCTGCAGGTGCGCGTGGAGGACGCGGTGGAGAGCGACGAGATCTTCAGCCTGCTCATGGGCGAGGCCGTGGAGCCCCGCCGCGAGTTCATCGAGAAGAACGCGCTCGACGTGCAGAACCTCGACATCTGAGGCGCTAGTGCGCCGCCGCGGCCGCCTCTTCGGCCGCGGCGCCCGCCGCCGCGCCGCCCAGCGCGAGCGTGCGCTGCAGCAGCCGGGTGTGGCGCTGCAGGTACAGCTCGCGGGCGCGGTGCCAGGCCTGCGAGTCGGCGGCGAGGCGGCCCAGCTGCTCGAGCCCCTCCCACGCGGCGCGCAGGTCCTCGCGCAGGGAGTCCAGCTCCGCGCGCGTCGCCTGCCAGCTGTTGGCCTCGCTGCCGGGGGTGCCCAGCTCCAGCCGGTCGATCTCCGCCTCGAGGTAGCGCAGGTCCTGCGCCTGGCGCTGGGTGTACTGCGCGTGTAGCTGGGTGAGCTGAGTCTGCTCCACGGTGTGGCTCCCTGGGCGCGCACGGGTGGCCTGGCGCTGCGCGGCGCGTCCCCACTGCGGAGGAGCATGGGTCCTCACGCCCCTTCGTGCATGGGACCCGGGTCGGACTCCCGGCCGGCGGGTGAGCTGCTGGACGCTTCAGGCGTAGCGCACGCGCTCGGCGGGCAGCAGGCGCTGTGCGCTGTGAGACAGGGCCTCGAGTGCGCGCTCGAAGTCGCGGCGGGTCCGGGCCCACTCCCGGTCCTCGCTGCGCAGCATCCGCTCCAGCAGCCGCCAGGTGGCGTGCAGCTCGCAGCGCAGCCACGCGAGCGACAGCCCCAGCGCGGCGCTCGGGTGGGGCGAGCGCGCCACCTCCGCCTCGGCGCGCGCGTAGCCGTCCTCGAGCGCGCGCAGGTGGGCCTCGGCGCGGAAGGCGAGGTCCTGGCGCAGCAGCTGCAGCCGCTCGTGCACCTCCAGCCGCGCGCGCAGGAGCGCCGAGCGCGCCCCTTCCGCGTGCGCGTGCAGGGAGTCCTCGGGGGTGAAGGGCTGGCCCGCGGCGCGCCCGTCACGCCGGTGCAGCGCCTGCACCCAGCCCCCGAGCGCCTCCCAGCGGGCGCGCGCCCAGGCGAGCTCGGGTACGTCCTCTGCCCCGCCGGCGAGCTGCAGCGAGCGCTCCAGCTCCGCCAGCTCGTCGTCGGCCGCCCTCAGCTCCGCCTCCAGGCGCCCGACGTAGCCCGTCTCTGCTGCCCCTGTGCTGTGCCGTAGCTCGCCCATGGCCACGTGCCCTCGCCGCACGCCCCCGCCCGCCTCCTCTAGAGATGGGAAGGGGCGCGCGCCGGGCCCATGGCACCCTGGTCTCACGCGCGGTGCAGCATCGCGAGAGGCGGCCAGTCGGTGGCGCGGGAGGGCGCTCGACTGGCGCCCCGCCCGCTACGGCGCGCGCTCGCCGCCCTCCGTGCGGCGCCGGCGCCGCAGCGCCCGCAGCGCGAGCAGGAGCAGCGGCGAGGCGAGTCCCGGAGCGCTCGCCTCGCTGCAGCCGCAGCCCTGCGCCTCCACCCGCGCGCTGCGCACCTCCTGCGCGAGCGGCGCGGAGGTGCTGGGCAGGTAGCGCTCCGCGCCCGCGTAGGCGGCCACGAGCGAGTGGGTGCCCGCGCCGAGCAGGCTCGCCTCCAGCGTGGCCACGCCCGCCGCATCCAGTGCGGCGCTGCCCAGCACGCGCTCGCCCTCGCGGAAGGTGACGAGGCCCGTGGGGGTGCCCGCGGCCCCGCTCGAGGTCACGGTGGCGCTGAGGCGCGCCGGGGTGTCCAGGTCCACCGGGCCCGCCGAGGCGAGCGCGGTCTGCGTCTGCGCAGGCGACACCTTCAGCGCGAGCGCAGGGGCCTCCGCGCCGCTGAAGTGCGCGTCCCCCGAGTACACCGCGCGCAGGCTGTAGGCGCCCGGCTCGAGGGAGGGCGCCACGAGGCTCGCCCCGCGCGCGCTCACGGGCGCCACACCCAGCGCACGCTCGGGGCCCGCGCCCTGCGTCGCGAAGAAGGCCACGCTGCCGGTGGGCTCGCCGCTCGCCACCGCGAGCCGCGCGGTGAGGGTGAGGCTCTGCCCGTACGCGGCCGGGCTCGGCGTGGCGGAGAGCTGCGCGGTGGTGTCCTGGTAGTCCGCGGGGCGCACCACCTCGAGCGTGTAGCTGCGCTCCGCCGCGCAGCGGTGCGCATCCGTGGCGCCCACGCGGAAGAGGAAGGTGCCCGGCTGGGTGGGCAGGCCCTTCAGCCGCCCGTCCACCAGCCCGAGCCCGATGGGCAGCGTGCCCATCAGCTGCAGTGTGCTGGGGGCCTGGGCGCCCGTGTGGCTGAAGAGGGGGCCCTCGTAGGGCTCGCCCGCGGTGGCGCCCGGCACGCTGTCCGGGTCCACCGAGGTGGCGGGGCAGGGCACGCTGAGCACCAGGCTCCGCTGCACGCTGCAGCCGTTGTCGTCCGTGCCGGTGAGGGTGAGGGGGAAGTCGCCGCCCTCGGTGGGCGTACCCTCGAGCACGCCGCCCGAGGCCTGCATGCCGCGCGGCAGCGCGCCGGTGAGGCTGAGCTGCGCGCGGCCCAGCCCGCCGCGCAGCGCGAGCTCCACGGGGCCGTACGCCGTCTCCAGCGCGGCCGGGGCGAGCGCCGCGGGCTCGAGCGTGCATGCGGCCGCGCCCAGGCCGTCCAGGCGGTTGTTGCCGTAGCTGCCGAGGCTGCCCTCACCCGCGAGGCGCGTCGGAGCAAGGCTGCTGCCGAGCGCGGTGGCGCGCGAGAGCCGCACCTGCGCGCTCGCACCCCGCAGGCCCACGGCCTCCAGGGCGAGGGCGTTGTGGCTCAGCTGCGCGCGCTCCACGTTGAGCTCCGCGCTCGCGCCCGCACCCGAGGCGCGCACCCCCAGGCCCGCGCCCGCGTTGCCGGAGGCCGTCACGTCGTACGCGGTGGCGCGCCCGCCCGCCTCCACCACGAGGCCCTGGCTGCCGCGCTGCAGGCTCGCGCGCTCGAGGAAGGCCACCGCGCTGCCCGAGAGGCTGCCCACGCGCAGGCCCGCGCCCGCGTTGTCCGCGCTGCTCACGTTGCGCAGCAGCAGCTGCCCGCCCGCGTCCGGCGTGAAGCGCAGCCCGTCCCCGGTGAAGCCGGAGACGCGGCTGTCCTCCACGCGCACGCTCCTCGCGGCGAGTACGCGCAGGCCGTCCAAACCGCTGCGCGCGCCCTGCAGCGAGAGGTTGCGCAGCACCACGGTGGCGCCCGGCGCGTTCACCACCACGGCGTGCGCGTCCTCGGCGAGCACGCGGCCCACGCCGCGCCCGTCCAGGGTGACGCTGCGGGTGACGGTGACGGGGCCGAAGTCGCCCGCGTCCAGCGCGTCGATCTCCCCGCCGGAGGCCGTCTTGGGCAGGGCGCCGGCGAAGGTGCGGCAGGGTGCGGTGCGGCTGCAGGGGTTCACGTCGTCGCCGACGCCGGACACCCACGTGCGGGTGGCCTGGGCGAACGCGGGCGAGGCGGCGCACAGCAGCGCGGCCGCGAGGGCAAGACGAAGTGGGAACGCCGGGGACGCCATGGGTCTAGTTCTGGGGCAGCTGGGTGGAGGGGGCGCCGTCGGTGCCGTTGCCGGCCGCCACGCGGTTGTTGCCGAAGGAGGCCACGTTGCCCGTGAGGCCCTGCGTGTTCTGGCCCACCATCACGTCGCTCAGGCGCACCTGCGCGGGCGCGTCCGCCTGCACGCCGGTGCCACTCTGCGCCACCATGCCGCGCTCCAGCAGCACCTGGCTGCTGCCCTGCGCGAGCACCCCGGCCGTCACGTGGCCCACCAGCGTGGAGTCGTGCAGCGCCACCTTCGCGTCGTTCTGCGCCGAGACGCCCACGGTCGCGCGCGCGAGCTGGCTCTTCTCCACCACCGCCGCGCCGCCCTCCATGCGCAGCGCGCTCGCCGCGTTACCGCTCGCCGTGCCCGAGCTCCAGTCGCCGTTGAGCGTGCTGTTGCGCACGAAGACCTGGGTCGCCGCCGGCGCCGCCACCCACACCAGGTTGCCACTGAAGCCGAAGAGGGTGCAGTTCTCCACGTAGACCGCCGCGGCCGCGATCACCCGGATGCCGTGGGTGCCGACGGTGCTGCCCGCGCCATTGATGCTCAGGTTGCGCAGGATGACCGTGGCGCCCGGCGCGTTGATCACCACGCCGATGGTGCCGCTGGCGAGGATGCTGCCCATCCCCGCGCCGTCGATCGTGATCGACTTGGTCACGGTGACGGCGCCGAAGCCGCCCGGGTCCAGCGCGTCGATCTCCCCGCCGGCAGCCGTCTTGCTGATCGCCCCCGCGAAGGTCTTGCAGGGCGCGGTGCGGCTGCAGGGGTTCACGTCGTCGCCCACCCCGGACACCCACGTGCGGGAGGCCTGGGCGTGCGCCGCGCCCGCGGCGAAGAGCAGCGCGAGCAGGGTGGGGAGGGTGAGGCGGTGGAACGAGATCCGTCGAGAGGAGAACATTCCCGGCACACTACACAGCCGAGCCCCGGGCGCGAAGGTGGGCGGGGCCCCTACCCGCGCGGGGCGCAGAAAGACGGATGGGCAGCGGCGCTATCCCCTGCGCCCTGCCCATCTGCCTTTCCCGACCTTGTTGAACCGGGCGGGTGCGCGCGCGCACGCGGCGGCGCGCCCCGTCCTGGGCCCTTACGGCAGGAAGCGTGCGAGCACCGACCACTTGTTGGAGGTGCCCGCCTTCATGTTGAGGACCGCGGTGAGCGCAATCACGCCCGCCATGGTGGCGAGGTTCGCGATGCCCATGAGGTTGATCGCCCGCATCGCCTTCACCGCCGGCTCGGGCGTGTTGGCGGTGGGGGTGTTGCCGGAGGCTGAGGGCACGGCGCCCTCGGGGGCCTGCTTCGCGAGGAAGGCGCCGGTGAAGATGTTCGCCGCGCCCAGCGCCACGCTGGCGCCCAGCAGCGCGTCCTTCGCGAGCACCAAGCCGTGCGTGGAGCTGTCGATCTCGCGCCCACTCAGCTGCGAGCGCCCGAAGAGCCAGGTGAGCGCCGCGGTGCCGATGGAGACGGCGTTGATGATGTTGTAGCCGTTCCAGGCGAGGTTCGTGACCTTGCCCCGCTCCTCTTCCGACGAGATGGCGGAGACCGCCGGGTTGAGGGCCACCTTGCCGAACAGCGAGCCGCCGAAGGCGGTGGCGAGGCCGAGGTTGTGAAGGACAAGACCCGTCGAGGACAACGCAGGCGTCATCGAGTGCTCCGAAGTGGTGAGGGGGTGTGCTCAGAAGGTTAGGCACGGGGGCCCGGGCGGGGAGCGCGACCGGCGGACACTGCGGCTGACGCCCCGCGCGCGGTGCCCCAGCGGGCGTGCCAGCAGGAGCCCGAGTGCTCGCCCCCTCTGCGGGGAGTGGGCGCCCGGCCGCTGCATGGGTGCTGCCCGGGACGATGGCCGTTGCTCCCTCCCGTGCGTAGCTGAAGAGGAGGCGAGGGAGGCCACACACGATGGCGGTGCGAGCGAAGCAGGCGACGAAGCGTGCGGGGAGCGCGGGCGGTGGGGCGGCGCGCGCGAAGAAGCCGGCGATGAAGAAGCGCGACCTGAAGAAGGCGGGCGGCCGCAAGAAGCTGCACACCGACCCCCTGCTGGACGGCGGCTCCGTGCCGGTGATGGGCATGCAGCGCAAGCGCACCGCGAAGAAGGCGCCGGCCGGCCCGCTCAACAAGACCGAGGTGACGGCGAACCGGCGCGCCAAGGCCTACTCCACCGGCATCGCGCGCGGCGGCGTCACTGGCGGCAAGGGCGAGGGCAAGCGCACCCACTCGGTGGGCCGGCGCGGCAAGAACCCGGGGCGCGGCTAGGCGCCCCGCGCGAGCGCGAGCAGCCGGCGCGCGTGCTCGGCGAGCACGTCGCGCAGGGCCGCGGGCTGCTGCACCTCGAAGGGGAAGGACAGGCGCGAGAGCTCGCGCGCCACCCACGGCAGCTCCTCCGCCTCGGTGCGCAGCAGCACCCCGCCCGGCGCGGGCTCGAGCACGCCGAAGGAGGGCGCCACCTCGCGCCGCGCGCGCTCCAGGTCCGTGCGCAGCAGTACCTGCACCGCGTGCGCGCGCGGCAGCGTGGCGAGCGAGCGCGTGAGGTGCGCGAGCGCGTCGAAGTCGCGCGGGCGCTCGAAGTGCAGCCCCTGCGGCACCACGCCGCGCACGCGGTCCAGCCGGAAGCTGCGCAGCCCGCCGCGCAGGTGGCAGGTGCCCACCACGTACCAGCGCCCCTGGCGGTACGCGAGGCCGAAGGGGTCGAAGTCGCGCTCCGTCTCCTCGCCGCTCGCGGCCGCCGCGGCGTAGCGCAGCCGCACGCGCTCCTGCGCCTGCGCGGCCGCTGCGAGCGACACCAGCGCCGCGTTGTCGCGCGCGGGCTCGCGGGGGCGCGCGAGCTCGAGCGCCACCGTCTCGTCCACCGCGCGCACGCGCCGCTTCAGCCCCGCGGGCATCACCCGCTCCAGCTTCGCCTGGGCGCTCGCCACCGCGGGCGCGCCCTCCGCGAGCCCCAGCCCGCGCGCGGCGAGCAGCCCCACGGAGAGCGCGAGCGCCTCGTCGTCGGTGAACATCATCGGCGGCAGCTTGAAGCCGGCCACGAGGCCGTAGTGGCCATCGCGCCCGCGCTCCGCCGTGAGCGGGATGCCCAGCTCCTCGAGCGCCGCGATGTAGCGGCGCACCGTGCGGCGGTCCACCTCGAGGCGCGCCGCCAGCTCCGCGCCGCTCAGCCGCCCATGCGTCTGCAGCAGCTCGAGCACCGCGAGGACGCGCGTCGTGGGGCGGGACATGCCCGCGGAGGGTAGTCCGGATGCGGGCGGGTGGGGCCCGTCCATTGCGGGTGCGGCGTCGAGGCCATTCGGAGGGGAGGGGCTCGGAGGAAGACGGGTGGGACGGCCTCCTTTCGCTTGCGCCGAGCGCGAGGGGGCGCCGGCCTGCGCGGCGTTCCGGGGAGGCTCAGGGCTTCGTCGAAGTGCACGCGCGTGCGGGTTCGGCGGAGGCAGGAGCGGCCGAGTAGAACCGCCATTCTCGTCCGTGGAAGTGCCGCCCGCCCGCAGGTCCCGGGAGATGAGGCGTAGACCTCCGCGCGCCCTCCTGCGTTCTGCACCTCATGCACCTCTCGCCGGGCCTTCCTGCCGCTCGCTTCCTGGGCCTCGCCCTCATCGGAGCCCTCCTTGCCACCGGATCCTCGCGTGCCGACGAGCCTCTGCCACCACCCAGTGCACGGCGGGTCTGCTCACGCAGCGGCCGCTTCTGCGCGCGGACGGATCCGAAGGCCTGGCGCACCACCGTGGTGCGCGTGGCATCCGATGGGTCGGAGCGCTTCTCCTGGGAGATGCCGGGCTGGTTCCGCGAGGCATCGCTCTCGGACGACGGGGACCACCTGGTCGTCGGCTTCGATGGCCAGGACCTGCTGCCGCGCGACTACGACCGTGCAGAAACGATGCTCCGGTTCTTCGAGCGCGGAAGGCTGATTCGCGCCGTTCGGCTCGACGAGCTGGTCGAGCACTTCTGGCTGCTCCTGCCCACCGTCTCCCACTGGTGCTGGGGGCGCTGCGAGGGCATCGACGCAGAGGGGCGGTACACCGTCGTGACTCTCGATGGACTGCCGTGGCATCGAGAGCGCGTCCACCGCTTCGACGTGACGACGGGACAGTCGGTCCCGTGAGCGCTGGACGGAACACTTCGTCCACGGCCGGCGGAGGGGAAGGGGGGCACCCTCCCGGTCGCAGGTCGGTGCGGAGCTAACGACAAACCTCGGGGGTTTTGAAAACTCCCGAGGTTTGTATTTAGCGTCGCACAGCACTCGGCCCGACACCCCCTCTCTGTCGCATCCCCGGAGCGCCGCGCAGGGCAGCGCCCCGGGGTGCTGGGCGCATGCGACGGGAGCCCGTCCCGTCCGTCTTCCCCAGGAGCAGGCGACGTTCTGGCCGGTGCGCATCGACCCAACGATGACGCGGGGCTCCCCACCTGGCCGCAGAGGCGCGTCCGAATGCGGGCAGGTTGTGCCCTGTATGGGGCGCACGGTGCTGCGCATGGAAAACGCACTGCACCTGTGGCTCTTCTTCCTGGTCGTGCTCGGCGTGGTCGTGCTGCCGGGCCTGGACATGGCGTACGTGCTCGCGAGCGCACTGGTGGGCGGCAGACGCGCGGGACTGAGCGCCGTGGCGGGCATCGTCGCGGGCGGCGTGTGCCACGTGGTGGTGGGGGTCACGGGCATCGCGGTGCTGCTGAAGGTGGTGCCCGCCGCCTTCGACGCGCTGCTGTGGGCAGGCGCGCTCTACGTGGCGTACCTCGGCGTGTCGCTCGTGCGAGGGGGCGCGGCGTTCAAGGCCTCGCCGCTCGCGCGGGCGCAGTCGAGCGCCGCCACCTTCCGCCGCGGCGCGCTCACCAACCTGCTCAACCCCAAGGCCTACCTCTTCATGCTCGCGGTGTTCCCCCAGTTCCTGCGCCCGCAGGCAGGGCACCTCGCGCTGCAGGCCGCGGTGCTCTGGGTCATCATCGCCCTCACCCAGGCAGGCGTGTACGGTGGGCTCGCGCTGGCGGCCGCGAGCTCGCGCAGCTGGCTCGAGCGCCACCCCGCCGCAGGCGCCGCCGGCGCCCGGGCCGTGGGCGGAGTGCTGGTGCTCGCCGCGCTGCTCACCGTGGCGGGAGGCAGCCGCGGCTCCTGAAGCCCCCGTGATTCCAGCCCCTTGGGCCTCCCAGGCCGAGGCGCCGCTCCCACAAAGTGCGTTGACGTCCCGCGTCATCCCGTGTTACCGACCGGTCGGTAGGTCGACGCAAGACGCCGCACGAGGGGAGCGAGATGACGCCGCCGCCGGGAAGGCAGAAGAACGAGGACGAGCGCTACCGGGGGATCCTCGAGACCGCGGCGCGCCTCATCTGCGAGCGCGGGTACGAGGGGACGTCCATGCAGGACATCGCCGCGGCCTGCCGGATGACGAAGGCGGGGCTCTACCACCACGTGCAGAGCAAGGAGCAGCTGCTCCTAGCGATCATGACCTACGGGATGGACGTGTTCGAGGAGCGGGTGCTCTCGCGCGTGCAGGACCTGGCGGACCCGGTGGAGCGGCTGCGTCGCTGCATGCGCCTGAACATCGACCTGGTGACGCGCGGCTGGAGCAAGGAGGTCACCATCATCCTGCACGAGCACGCCACGCTGCACGGCGAGGCGCGCGAGTACATCGACGGGCGCAAGAAGCGCTACGTGCGCTTCCTCGAGGAGTCCTTCGCGGAGGCGGTGAAGCAGGGGCGCATCCGGCCGGTGCAGCCCACCGTGGCGGCCTTCGCGTTCCTCGGCATGGTGCTGTGGATCTACAAGTGGTTCCAGCCCGACGGCCGGCTCACCGATGAGCAGGTGGCGGACGGGATGATCGACCTGCTCTTCACGGGGCTCGAGCGGCCCGGGAGCGCACCGTGAGGCTCACGCGCTGGGTGAGCGTGGCGGAGCTGGCGGCGAGCGTGCCGGACGGTGCGTCGCTCGCGACGGGCGGCTTCATGCTGGGGCGCGCGCCCATCCGTGCGGTGCTCGAGCTGGTGGCGCAGGGGCGGCGCGGGCTGCGGCTCCTGTCCCTGCCCAACCCGCTGCCCGCGGAGCTGCTGGTGGCGGGCGGGTGCCTCGCGCGGGTGGAGCTCGCGTTCGGGGCGCTGACGCTCGAGGGGCGGGTGCGCAGCATGCCGGCGCTGAAGCGGGCGCTGGAGCGCGGCAGCGTGGAGTGGGCCGAGCACGACGGCTACCGCGTGGTGCAGCGGCTGCGCGCGGCCGCCATGGGGCTGCCCTTCCTGCCGGCGCCGGGCGCGGACGTGTCGCAGCTCTCCGAGCAGGACCCGCCCTTCAGCGTGGACCACCCGGTGAGCGGGGAGCGTGTGCCGGTGGAGCTCGCGTTCAGCCCGGACGTGGCGCTGGTGCACGCGCGCGCGGCGGATGCGCGCGGCAACCTCTACATCGAGGACCCGACCACCGACCTGCTCATGGCGGGCGCGGCGAAGCGGGTGCTCGCGACGGTGGAGGAGCGGGTGGAGCGGCTGCCGCGCGTGACGCTGCCCTCCTTCCAGGTGGAGCAGGTGGCGCTCGCGCCCGGGGGCGCACTGCCCACGGGCTGCGCGGGGCTCTACCCGCACGACGACGCCGCGCTCGCGCGCTACCTCGCACGGGCGGAGGCCGGCGAGGTCGCCGAGGCGCTCGCCGAGCTCACTGCGCACCGGAGGGCCGCATGAACACCGCGTCGACGTCCCCTCTCCCTCTGGGAGAGGGTCAGGGTGAGGGAAGTGGGCTCGAGCCCGTGTCCCCCGCCGAGCTCCTCGTCTCCGTGCTCGCGCGCGAGATCGAGGACGGCGCGGTCGTCGCCACCGGCGTCGCCTCGCCCCTCGCCATCCTGGCCATCGCCGTGGCCCGGGCGACGCACGCGCCGCGCCTCACCTACCTCGCGTGCGTGGGCTCACTCGACCCGGAGCTGCCGCGGCTGCTGCCCTCGTCGGAGGACCTCGCGTACCTCGACGGCCGCTCGGCGGAGGTGAGCATCCCGGAGCTCTTCGACCACGCGCGCCGCGGCCGGGTGGACACGGTCTTCTTCGGCGCCGCGGAGGTGGACGCCGAGGGCCAGACGAACATGAGCGCGAGCGGGAGCCTCTCCGCGGTGCGCACGAAGTTCCCGGGCGTCGCGGGCGCCGCCACGCTGCGCCAGTGGGTGAACCGCCCGGTGCTGGTGGTGCCGCGCCAGTCGAAGCGCAACCTGGTGGCGCGCGTGCAGGTGGCCACGACCCGAGACCCCGCGCGCGAGGCGCGGCTCGTCACGGACCTCGGCACCTGGAGCATCGGAGGCCCGCTCGGAGCGCGCCTGCTCACGCGCCATCCGGAGGTGCAGCTCGAGAGCATCGTGCAGCGCACGGGCTTCCCCTTCGGCGTGCCGGAGCTGCTGCCCGAGACGCCCCTGCCGGACGCGGCGACGCTCGCCGCCATCCGCGCGCTCGACCCGCTGCGCCTGCGCGACGCGCTCGTCGGCGGCTGAAGCGCGCCTCTCTCCCCCCCCGTGAGCCCAAGGAGTCCCAGCATGAAGATGAAGGCGGTGGTGCTGCGCGCGTTCGGCGCTGCGGAGAACCTGAAGCTGGAGTCGGTGGCGCGGCCCTCGCCCGGGCGCGGCGAGGTGCTGCTGCGGGTGCGCGCGTGCGGCGTCTGCTACCACGACGTCATCAACCGCCGCGGGCGGCTGCCGCGCACGGGCGTGCCCGCGGTGCTCGGCCACGAGGCGGCGGGCGAGGTGGTCGAGGTGGGCGAGGGCGTGAGCGGCTGGGCGGTGGGAGACCGCGCGGCGACGCTGCAGCGGCTCTCCTGCGGCGAGTGCGCGCCCTGCCTCGCGGGGCGCAACAGCCTGTGCAAGGTGGACCCGCGCTTCTTCGGCGAGGAGCTCTCCGGCGGCTACGCGCAGTACCTCGTCGCGCCGGTGCGCGGCCTCGGGCGGGTGCCTCCCGGCATGCCCTGGGCGGTGGCGGCCACGGTGTGCTGCACCACGGGCACGGCGGTGCACACGGTGCGCACGCGGGCGCGGGTGCAGCCGGGCGAGAGCGTGCTCATCACGGGGGCGAGCGGCGGCGTGGGGCTCAGCGCCGTGCAGCTCGCGCGGGCAGACGGGGCGCGCGTGCTCGCGGTCACCTCGAGCGAGGCGAAGGTGGGGGCGCTGCACGAGGCGGGCGCGCACGAGGTCATCGTGAGCCGCGGCCTGGACTTCGCCTCCGAGGTGCGACGGCGCACCGGCGGCGAGGGCGTGCAGGTGGCGGTGGAGATCGTGGGCAGCGCCACCTTCGCGCAGACGCTCAAGGCCATGGCGGTGGGGGGCCGCGTGGTGGTGGTGGGCAACCTCGAGAGCGGCGCGGTGGAGCTGAACCCGGGGCTGCTCATCGTGAAGGAGCTGGAGATTCTGGGCGCCTACGCGACGACGCGCGAGGAGCTGGACGAGGCGCTGCGCCTCACCCAGGCGGGCGTGGTGCGCCCCTTCGTCGCGGAGAGCCTGCCGCTGGAGGAGGCCGCGCGGGCGCACTTCCGCCTCGAGCAGCGCGAGGTGGCGGGCCGGCTGGTGCTGGTCCCGCCCGAGACCTAGACGCAACTGGATTGCACCTGAATTCCCCAGGAGAACACGCCATGAAGCCTTCCGTCGGAATCGAGGCGCTCGCCGTCGCCGTGCCCCGCCGCTACCTCGCGCTGGAGGACCTGGCGCGCGGGCGCGGGGTGGACCCGGGCAAGTACACGCAAGGGCTGGGCGCACTGCAGATGGCGGTGCCGGACCCGGGCGAGGACGCAGTCGCGCTCGCGGCCACCGCGGCGCGGCGGCTGCTCGCGCAGGGCAGCGTGGACCCGCAGCGCCTGGGCATGCTGGTGGTGGGCACCGAGACGGGGGTGGACCACTCCAAGGCGGTCGCCTCCTACGTGCAGGGGGCGCTCTCGCTCCCGCGCCACATGCGCACCTACGACACGCAGCACGCCTGCTACGGCGGCACCGCGGCCCTGATGGCGGCGGCCGAGTGGATCGCGAGCGGGGCGGCCGCGGGGCGCAGCGCGCTGGTCATCGCGAGCGACGTGGCGCGCTACGGGCTCCACAGCGCCGGGGAGCCCACCCAGGGCGGCGCGGCGGTGGCGCTGCTCGTCTCCGAGCGCCCCGAGCTGCTCGCGCTGGACGTCGGGCTCAACGGCGTCTCGAGCGCGGACGTGTTCGACTTCTGGCGCCCGCACGGGCAGCGCGAGCCGCAGGTGGACGGGCACTACTCCATCGGCTGCTACCTGGAGGCGCTCTCGGGGGCCTACCGCGGCTGGCGCGAGCGGGCGCTCGCGGCGGGCCGGGTGCGCTGGGAGGCGAGCCTGCCGGGCGAGCAGCTCGCGCGGGTGCTCTACCACGTCCCCTTCTGCAAGATGGCGCGCAAGGCGCACGCGCAGCTGCGCCTGTGCGACCTCGAGGACGCGGTGGGCCCGGCGCCGGGCAGCCCCGAGGCGCGCGAGGAGGTGAGCCGCTCCTCGGCCGCGTACGAGCAGCAGGTGGCCCCGAGCCTCTGGCTCAACGCGCAGGTGGGCAACGCGTACACGGCCTCGCTCTACCTCGCGCTCGCGGGGCTCCTGCACCGCGAGGCCGCAGCGCTCGCGGGGCAGCGCGTGGGGCTCTTCTCCTACGGCAGCGGCAGCTGCGGCGAGTTCTTCAGCGGGGTGGTGGGGCCGCGCGCCGCGCAGGCCATCGCGCGCGCCGAGCTGGACCTGCTGGTGGCCGCGCGCGAGCGCATCGACCTGGCGGAGTACGAGCGGCTGATGGGCCTGCCCGCGCACGCCCCCGAGCCCGTGGCGCCGCCCCCCGGCACCTTCCGCCTCACCGAGGTGAGGGAGCACCGCCGCCGCTACGCCGCCGGCTGAGGGAGGCGGCGGGCGCTGGGCGAAGCCGCGTGAAGGTCCCCTCTCCCCCTGGGAGAGGGTCGGGGTGAGGGATGACCCCCCGCCGTGCCCCCGAGCAACCGGCCGGGCCCTCCGGGCGCGTCCCGCACCGCGGCGCTAGAGGACGTCTCCCGCCCGACACGGGCCGCACCCCTGCGCCTCCCGTGACTTCCGCTGTGCCATAGGGAGGGACCGCCGTCCGGCTGCCCGCGCTCCTCGTGCCCTCCCCCGTGCCGAACTCCCTGCCCCCCGCGCCGCTGCTGCTGGTCGACGACCACCCGCCCAACCTCCTCGCGCTCGAGGCGGTGCTCGCGCCGCTCGGCCAGCCGCTGGTGAAGGTGACCTCGGGAGACGCGGCGCTCAAGGCGATGCTGGTGCAGGACTTCGCGGCGGTGCTGCTGGACGTGCAGATGCCGGGCCTCAGCGGCCTGGAGACGGCGGCGCTCATCAGGCAGCGCAAGCGCTCGGCCTCCACGCCCATCCTCTTCCTCACGGCGGTGAGCCGCGACGAGGGCAGCATCCTGCAGGGCTATGCGCACGGGGCGGTGGACTACATCGTCAAGCCCTATGACCCGGACATCCTGCGCACGAAGGTGGGCGTCTTCGTGGACCTCTACCGCCGCGGCCAGCAGCTGCAGCGCGAGGAGGCGGAGGTGCGGCGGCGCGAGCGCGAGCTGCTCGAGCGCGAGGCGGGCGCGCGGGTGCAGGCCGCGGTGCAGGAGGTGCAGCGCGCGGTGGGGCCGCTGCCCCTGGTGGACGCGCTGCTCGCGGCGGCGCCGGTGGGCGTGACGCTGGTGGACCGGGAGCTGCGCTACGTGCGCTGCAACGCGTGGATTGCCCACGCCATCGGGCGCACCCCCGAGCAGGTGGTGGGCCGCCACATCGAGGAGATCTCCCCGCCCGAGGCGGTCTCGCGCATCCGCGAGCGCGTGCAGCAGGTGCTGCGCACGGGCGAGAGCCTGGTGGGGCTGCCCACGCACGTGGACCTCGCGCACACCGGGCAGCGGCGCCACCTGCTGGTGAACTACTTCCCGGTGCGCGGGCAGGACGGCAGCGTGGTGGCCGTGGGCTCGGTGTTCCTGGACGTCACCGAGCAGCACCAGGCCCAGCAGCGGGTGGAGGCGCTCGCCGAGCGGCTCGCGGGCGAGCAGCAGTGGCTCGAGGCGGTGCTGCACCGGGTGCCGGTGCCGCTGGTGCTGGTGGAGCGGGGCAGCGGCCGCTTCAGCTTCGCGAACGAGGCGGCGGACCGGCTGTGGGGCGGGCGCTTCCCCACGCCCGAGTCGCGCGCCGAGTACGACCGCACGGTCAGGGCGCGCCACTTCGACGGCACGCCCATCGCACCCGAGCAGATGCCCTCGGCGCGCACCGCGCGCGGCGAGAGCGTGAGCGGGCTGCAGATGGCGCTGGACACGCCGCACGGGCGCAGCGCCATCCTGGTGGAGTCCTCGCAGGTGCCCGCGGTGCAGGGCCGCCCGCCGGTGGGCGTGGTCACCTTCCAGGACATCACCGCGCTCAAGGATGCTGAGCGAGCGCTGCAGCAGCGCGAGCAGGAGTACCGCACGCTCGCCGAGTCCATGCCCCAGGTGGTGTGGACGGCGCGCCCGGATGGGCACATCGACTACGTGAACCAGGTGCTCGCGGACTACATCGGCCGCACGGTGGAGGCGGCGCTGGGCACCTCGTGGACCGAGCTGATGCACCCCGGGGACCTGCCGGAGGCGCAGCGGCGCTGGGAGCACGCGGTGCGCACCTGCGAGCCCTACGAGGTGCAGGTGCGCATGCGCGGCAAGGACGGCACCTACCGCTGGTTCCTCAACCGCGCCCTCTGCATGCGCACGCCCGACACGGGGGCGCCGCTCAAGTGGTTCGGCACCGCCACGGACATCCACGACGCGCGCCGCGGCCAGGAGGCGAGCCGCTTCCTCGCCGAGGCGAGCGCGCTCCTGGGCAGCACGCTGGACGCGGAGGCCACCCTGCAGCAGGTGGCGCGGCTCGCGGTGCCCGCGCTCGCCGACTGGTGCGGCGTGGACGTGCTGGAGGAGGACGGCACGCTGCGCCGGCTCGCGGTGGCGCACACCGAGCCGCAGAAGGAGCAGCTCGCCTGCGAGCTCGCGCGCCGCTACCCCACGGACCTCAGCGCCGAGCAGGGCGTGGCGCGGGTGCTGCGCAAGGGCGAGCCCGAGTGGGTGCCGGACATCACCGACGCCATGCTCGTGCGGGGCGCGAAGGGGGACGCGGAGCGGCTGCGCCTGGTGCGCGAGCTGGGGCTGCGCTCCTTCCTCGCCGTGCCGCTGGTGGCGCGCGGGCGGGTGCTCGGCGCGCTCACCATGGCGCAGGCGGAGAGCGGCCGGCGCTACACGGAAGCCGACGTGCAGCTCGCCGCGGACCTGGGACGGCGCGCAGGGCTCGCGCTGGACAACGCGCGCCTGTACGCCGCGAGCCAGGCGGCGGTGCGGCTGCGCGACGACTTCCTCGGCGTGGCGAGCCACGAGCTGAAGACGCCGCTCACCCCCATCCAGCTCAAGGTGCAGGCGCTGCAGCGGCGCCTGCGGGCGGAGCCCGGGGGCATGCTGCCCGCGCAGGTGGTGGCGCCGGTGCTCGACTCGGTGGCGCTGCAGGCGCGCAAGCTCGGCATGCTGGTGAGCGGGCTGCTGGACGTGTCGCGGGTGAGCGCAGGGCGGCTCGAGCTGCGGCGGGAGCCCACGGACCTCGCCGAGCTGGTGCGCGAGGTGGCGCACGCCTTCGAGCCCGAGGCGCAGCGCGCCGGCTGCGCGCTGCAGCTGGAGCTGCCGGAGGGCGCGCTGGTGGGGCAGTGGGACCGGCTGCGCCTCGAGCAGGTGGTGACGAACCTGCTGGCCAACGCGCTCAAGTACGGGGCGGGCAAGCCGGTGCAGGTGGCGCTGCGCGGGGAGCGCGGAGGCGCGGTGCTGTACGTGCAGGACCAGGGCATCGGCATCGCGGCGGACGCGCAGGCGCGCATCTTCGAGAAGTTCGAGCGCGCGGTGAGCGACCGGCACTACGGGGGCCTGGGGCTGGGGCTCTACATCGCGCGGGAGATCGTCCACGCGCTGGGCGGCAGCATCGCGGTGCAGAGCGCCCCGGAGCGCGGCGCGCGCTTCACCGTCTCGCTGCCGCTGGACTGAGTCGCGCGGCGATCGTTGCACCCGGCGCACGGTGCGAGCACATTGCGGCCATGTTCCCCATCGCCGGCCTCTTCTCTGCCACGACGCCCCGCGAGGGCGACGTGGTCCCCGACTTCACCTGCACGGACACGGAGGGGCGCACGCACACGCTCTCGGCGCTGCTGCAGGCGGGGCCGGTGGTGGTGGCCTTCTTCCCCAAGGCCTTCACGCCCACCTGCACGCGGGAGCTGAAGGGCTACCGCGACCGGCACGAGGAGCTGACCCGGGCGCACGGCCAGGTGCTGGCGGTGAGCATGGACGACGTGGAGACGATGCGCCGCTTCAAGCAGGAGCTCGGGGCGCCCTTCACCTTCGTGCCGGACCCCGAGGGCGAGCTGGTGAGGCGCTTCGGGGTGAAGATGCCGCTCATCCCCGTGCCGCGCCGCTACACCTTCGTGCTCGGCGAGGGGCGCCGGGTGCTGAAGGTGGAGGCGGGTAAGGATGCGGCGGACCCGGGCGGGGCCATCGGCGCCTGCCCGCTGCGCTGAACGAGCCGAGGGCGCCGAGCGAAGCCGCGTGAAGGTCCCCTCTCCCCCTGGGAGAGGGAAAGGGTGAGGGACAGGCCCGCCCCACGGTGTCCCGCTACTGCGCCCGCTTGAGCGCCGCGCGCTCGGCTGCACCGCCACCGCCCGCCGCCTCGCGCACGGCGAGCACCCGCCCCGTCCCGGGCAGCGCGCGGGTGTGGAAGCCGAAGTCCTCGGGCTCGGCGAGGAACGCCCGGAAGTCCGGGTCCTGGGCGAGCTGCGGTGCGTGGACGAGCTGCGGCTCGAGCACGGCGAGGCGCACGTGGCGCCGCTCGAGGAAGGCCTCGAAGGACTCGCCCGGAAGGCGCTGGGTGGGAGACACGCGCACGGCGCCGCGGCCGAGGTACACGTCGTAGCCGCCCTGCGCCTCCAGCACGCCGAGCGGCCCCGCCTGCGGGGAGAGCCCCTCGGCCGTCTCTCGCAGCGCGGCGACCACCTGCCGCTGCACGGGCTGCGAGGAGGGCACGAGCGGCCCCAGCAGCGGCGCCGCAGGGATCAGCGCGACCGCGAGCGCACCTGCGAGCGCGCCCGCCCCCCGCGGCTCCTCGCGGCCCATCCCCGCCGCGGCCGCCGCAAGCCCGAGCACGCACAGCGGCAGCAGCACCCCTTGCAGGACGAGGTAGTGCTCGCGCGGGTGCAGCAGCACCGAGGAGAGCGCGCTGGGCAGCAGCACGGCGGCGAGGACCAGCGCGAGCGGCACGACGCCGTGCCCGCCGCTCATGCGCTCGAGGACACCGGGCCGCCGCAGCGCCTGCACCCCGAGCGCGAGCAGCCCGAGCGCCATGCCCGCGAGCAGCAGCGCATGCGCACGGCGCGCGGGGCTCGGGGGCGCGGGGACGAGGAGGCTCGCGTGGGAGGCGCCGCGCAGCATCAGCTCGAGCGAGGCGCCGGGGTAGGCCTGCAGGTTGTCGCGCAGGTGGACCCAGAAGGCATGGGGGTTCGCGCGCGCGGCCTCGCGCACGCTGTGCACCTCGCCGAAGCTGCGCTGCATCACGGCGTCGCACTGGCCCCAGGGCTCGAGGTCGAGGTGCGAGCGCTGCACCTCGCCGAGGGCGTAGTGCTGGCAGAAGGCGTAGAGGCGCCGGCCGGTGCGGTCCGCGGCGGGGTTGCCGAGCACCGCGAGCAGCGCGAGCGCGAGCGCCCCGTAGCTCAGGCCGAGGCGCACGAGCGGCCCTCGTGCCTCGCCCCGGCGCGCGCGCACGAGCAGGCGGGCGAGGAGCAGCAGGGAGAGGAGCACGAAGGAGAGGAAGAGCTCGGGGCGCGCGTAGCAGGCGAGCAGCAGCGAGAGGCCGAGCGCGGCGCACGCGCCCTCGAGGCTGCGGCCGGGCGCGAGCGCGACCCAGAGCCCCCCGAGCACCACCGCGAGCGCGAGGAGGCTGGGGCGCGGCGCCACGTGGGGCGCGCCACTCGCGAGGAAGAGCAGCGCGCCCAGCAGGGCAAGGGCGCGCGGGATGCGCGCGCGCCGGGCGCAGAGGAAGAGGCCCAGGGTGGGCAGGGTGACGAGCAGTCGGTAGGCGAGGTCGTGCAGTGCGACGGGGTCGGGGGTGAGCTGCGCGAGCGCGAGGTAGAGGAGCGAGTGCAGCGGGCCCCACTCGGGAGCGGGCAGGCCGCGCTGGGGGAGGGCGAGCCCGCGGCGCAGGTAGTCGGCCTCATCCCAGAGCGTGAGGTCGCGCGCGGCCTCGAGGGACCCGAGCGCGCGCAGGCACACGAGCGCGAGCGCGAGCAGGAGCGCGGCATCGAGGAGCAGCCCGAGCTGCCGAGCGCGCGGGGTGGGGGAGGACGACGTCACCTGGCGCGGGGTAGCACCTCCGCCTCACACGGGCATGGACCCGTGGGCCAGGGTTGCCCACCGCTGAACTGTGCCCGCGCTCTCTCAAAGACTGGGACGCAGTGAGCGAATCCGTCCCCTCTCCCTCGGGGAGAGGGTCGGGGTGAGGGATAGAAGTCCGTCACGGTCCGCCTGAGCCGCGTTAAGTCGCGATGCACGCGCCCCGCGACGTGCACCGCGAGGCGTGTGGCGGACCGGCGTTACCAGGAGTACCAGTACGCTTGGAGCGCACCATCCCTGCCCAGCTTCCACCACGTGGCCTCGTCACCGAACGCCCAGCGCACGGAGCCGCGTACGGTGATGTCACGAATGACGCCGCCCCGGTGAGCCAGGAAGCGCACCCGAGCGGTGTCTCCTTGCTGATGACCATCCGCGTAGACGCACCACTGCACCTCACCGCGAGACGTGCGGAGCAGCACGGTCGCTGACTCTCCGGTTGCGGAAGCGTCGTAGCTCTCGAGCTGCCTGTCGCCGCCGAGCGGATAGAGCTGATCAGGCGTGCGGCCCAACTGCGCGCAGTCCGAGCGCGCTCGCCCTCGAAACGGCCCGTCGTCGAGCCAGGGATTCCACATGCGCCAGTAGAGGAGCAACGCAGGAGCGCTGACCAGCAGTGCCACGACAACGAGAGGCCGGAGCCAGCGAGGAGTGCGGCGGTCGCGCATCGCACGACTCTAAGTCATCGGCTCTGCACGGCGAGCGCTCCGGCGCCGCGCTGCGAGGGCATTCCGAAAGCCTGGCCCACACCACCCGTGGGGAGCGCTACTCCCCCCGCAGCGCGAGCAGTGGCGACACGCTCGCGGCCTTTCGCGCGGGCACGTAGCTCGCCACGGCGGCCGCCCCCGCGAGCAGCAGCGACACGCCGAGGAAGGTCCCGGGGTCCGTGGGGCTCACGCCGTACAGCCACCCCGAGAGCAGGTGGGTGAGCAGCAGCGCCGCGACGATGCCGAGCGCGAGGCCCGCCGCCGTCCTGCGCAGCGCCTGCAGCAGCACGAGCCGCAGCACGTCCGAGGCCTGCGCCCCGAGCGCCGTGCGCACGCCGATCTCGTGCGTCCGCTGCGCCACCGTGTACGCCATCACGCTCGCGAGCCCGAGCAGCGTGAGCAGCAGCGCCACGCCCGCGAAGGTCCCCAGGAGCACGGTGACGAAGCGCTGCGGCACCAGCGTGCGCTCGATCGCCGCGTCCACGGTGCGCACCGCTCCGAGCGGAAGCCCCGCATCCAGCGCCTGCACCTCGCGCCGCACGCCGCCCGCCAATGCGAGCGGCTCACCCTCCGTGCGCACCAGCAGGGTGAGCGAGCTCAGGGGGAACTGCCGCAAGGGCACGTACACCTCGGGCCGTGGCGGCGCGCCCAGCGCCTGGTGGTGCACGTCGCGCACCACGCCGACGATCTGCTTCGGCCCATCCCCGCCCCAGCCCAGCACCACCCGCTGTCCCAGCGGCGAGCGGTCCGCGAGGAACCTGCGCACGAAGGCCTCGTTCACCACGGCCACCGCGGGCCCCTCCCGGTCGTCCTGCGCACCGAAGTCCCGCCCCGCCACCTGCCCCACGCCCAGGGTGCGGAAGTAGTCCAGCCCCACGAAGCGCAGCTGCGCCTCCTGCCGTACGCCCTTCGCCGCGCCTTCGAGCTCCACGCTGGTGCCGTTGTCCTGGCCGCTCAGGGGCAGCGCCTCGGCGACGCTCACCCCCGTCACGCCCGGCAGCGCGCGCACGCGCCCCTGCAACTGCTCCCAGAACGCGCTCACCTGCTCCGACTTCATCGGGTAGCGCGACGCCGGCAGGTCCAGCGTCACGCTGAGCAGCCCGTGCGGGCGGAAGCCCGGATCCACGCGCATCAGGCGCACCGTGCTGTTGACCAGCAGCCCCGCGCCCACCAGCAGCACCAGCGCGAGCGCCGTCTGCGCCACCACCAGCGCCCCGCGCAGCCGCTGCCCGCGCGAGCCCTCGGTGGCGCTGCGCCCCGCGTCCTGCAGCGCCTCGTGCAGGCCGGTGCGCGCGCTGCCCAGCGCGGGCACCAGCCCCGCGACCAGCGCCGTCACCAGCGACATCCCGAGCGCGAACGCGAGCACCGGCCCGCTCAGCCGCACCTCGCCCAGGCGCGGCACGTCCGGAGGCGCGAAGGCGAGCAGCGCGTCCACGCCCCACGCGGCCATCAGCACGCCCAGCGCCCCGCCGATGAGGCACAGCAGCAGGCTCTCGCACAGCAGCAGCTGCGCCACGCGCGCGCGCCCCGCCCCCAGCGCGAGCCGCACCGCCACCTCGCGTCGGCGCACGGTGGCGCGCGCGAGCAGCAGGTTCGCCACGTTCACGCACCCGATGAGCAGCACCAGCCCCACCGCGCCGAAGAGCAGCAGCAGCACCGGGCGCACGGGGCGCACCAGCCGCTCGAGCGCGGGCGTGACGCGCACCTGCGTGTAGCTGCCTGCGTCCGGATGCTCCTTCGCGAGGCGCTCGGCGAGCCCGTCCATCGCCCCTTGCGCCTGCGCCGCCGTGACCCCGGGCCGCAGCCGCGCGAGCGCCGCCTCGTAGCGCATGTAGCCGCGGCTGGTGGGGATGGTGCCGCCGTAGAGGCGGGGCTCCGCGTCCACCGCCACGCTCACCCACAGCTCCGCGGGCTCACCGCGCAGGGGGAAGGCGAAGCCCTCGGGCATCACCCCCACCACGGTGAAGGCCTCGTCGTCCAGGCGCAGCACGCGCCCGAGCGCCGCGGGGCTCTCCCGGTACAGCCGCTTCCACAGCGCGTGGCTGAGCACCACGGGGCGCACCGCGCTGCCGCCGAGCCGGTCCTCCTCGGGGCGCAGCGTGCGGCCGAGCAGGGGCGGGGTGCCGAGCACGCGGAACAGGTCCGCGCTCACCACCGCGCCCGCCACCCGCTGCGCCTCGCCCGCCCCCTCCAGCGCGAAGCTCGCGCCGCCGTAGGCCGCCACCCCCTCGAAGAGCCCGGAGCTGCCCGCACGCCAGTCGAGCAGGTTCGGATAGGAGACGCCCCCGGGCTCGCCGGGCTTGGCCTGCTGCAGCTCCACGAGCCGCTCGGGCTCGGGGAAGGGCAGGGGCTGCAGCAGCACCGCATGGACGACGGAGAAGAGGCTCACGTTCGCGCCCAGCCCCAGCGCGAGCACGAGCGCGGCGACGAGGGTGAAGCCGGGGGTGCGGCGCAGGCCGCGGGCGGCGTAGCGCAGGTCCTGCAGGAGGGTGTTCATGGCCGAGCCCCGCTTTCTGCCCCTTCGCCACTGGAAGAATCGTGCCGCACGCATCCTGCCCGCACACGCCTGCCCGGTGGGTACGGACGCCGCCCGCTTGTGGGATGTGTCGTCCCACGAGCGGGCGCAGCCAGGCAGCCGGGCAGGGCGCGCGCGCAGGGGCCGCCGGGCCCCGGCCGCCGTGCTACAGGGGCAGCCTCTTGCAGGAGCCCGGGGGAGGGACGCGTGGCGCGCACCGAGTCGGCACAGGCGCTGGTGGACAAGCTGGAGCTGCCCTTCAACGCGCTGGGGCAGGACCCCTACGGCATCTCGCGCGACGCCCTGGTGCGCGGGCTGCAGCTGCTGGGCTTCTTCTACCAGCACTACTTCGACGTGCACTGCCACGGCCTCGAGCACGTGCCGGCGCGCGGGCGCGGGATGCTGGTGGGCAACCACTCGGGCGGCTACGCCGTGGACGGGGCGATGGTGCTCGTCTCGCTGATGCTGGAGAAGGAGCCGCCGCGGCTCGCGCAGGGGATGGCGGAGCGCTTCCTCGTGCGCCTGCCCTTCTTCAGCCAGTGGACGGCGCGCACGGGCCAGTTCACCGGCCTGCCGGAGAACGCGGAGCGGCTCTTACGAGACGAGCGCCTCCTGCTCGTCTTCCCCGAGGGCGCGCGCGGCACGGCGAAGCTGTTCAGCGAGCGCGACAGCCTGGTGGACTTCGGCACCGGCTTCATGCGCCTCGCGCTCAAGACGAAGAGCCCCATCCTGCCCTTCGGCTTCCTGGGCGGCGGGGAGGCAATTCCCACCATCGCGAACCTCTACCGGCTGGGGCGGCTCTTCGGGGTGCCCTACATCCCGGTGACGCCGTACGTGGTCCCGCTGCCCCTGCCGGTGCGCCTGGACATCGTGTACGGCGAGCCGATGCTCTTCGAGGGCACGGGGAGCGAGGAGGACGAGGTGGTGCTCGCGTACGTGGAGCGCGTGAAGCGGCGCATCAAAGAGCTCATGCATCAAGGCCTGGTGCAGCAGGGCAAGGAGGCACGGGGGCCATGAGGGTGCTGGTGGCAGGGGTCGCGGGCACGGTGGCGCAGCGGCTCGCGGTGCGGCTGCTCGGCGAGGGGCACGAGGTGGTGGGCCTGGACGCGCGCGAGGTGCGCGGGGTGCCCAAGGACCTCGAGGTCGTGCGCGCGGACCTGCGCAAGCGCGCCGCGGAGGACGTGTTCCGCAAGCTGCGCCCGCACGCCGTGGTGCACATGGCCACGGTGACCAGCCTCGCGGTGAGCAGCGAGGAGCGCAACCGCATCAACCTGGGCGGCACGCAGGCGGTGTTCGAGTACTGCAAGCGCCACGGCGTGAAGCAGTGCCTCTTCGTGGGCCGGCACACCTACTACGGGGCCGCGAGCGACGCGCCGCTCTACCACACCGAGGACGAGCCGCCGCGCGCGCTGGACGCCTTCCCCGAGCTCGCGGACCTGGTGGCCGCGGACCTCTACGCGGCCACCGCGCTGTGGCGCATGCCGGAGCTGAACACGGCGGTGCTGCGGCTCTGCTACACGCTGGGCACGCCGGGCGCGGGCACGCTGAGCCAGTTCATCGCGGGGCGCACGGTGCCGCTGGTGCTCGGCTACGACCCGCTCTTCCAGGTGCTGCACGAGGAGGACGCGGTGGAGGCGCTCGCGCTCGCGCTCACCAAGCGCCTGCGCGGCATCTTCAACGTGGCGGGGCCGCAGCCCCTGCCGCTCAGCCGCGTGGTGCACGAGACGGGGCGCACGCCCTTGCCCCTGCCCGAGCCCCTCCTGCGCCTGCTGGTGGGGCGCGCGGGCTTCCCGCGGCTGCCGGCCGGCGCGCTCGAGCACCTGAAGTTCCCGGTCGTCATCGACGCGCGCGCCTTCCGCGAGGCCACCGGCTTCACCCCGCGCTACGACGAGGTGCAGACCCTGCACCGCTTCCGCGACGTCTCGGCGGTGCGCTGAAGGGCGTGCTAGAAGAGAGGGTTGCATGAGCACCTCCTCCCCGCCGCTCACCGACACCTCCATCACCCAGGGCAGCGTGGTCGAGGGCATGTTCGTCCGCGCACTTCAGCCCACCGGCGCCTTCGCGGACGAGCTGCGAAAGGTGGGCGTGGACGTAAAGCGCCTGGAGCCCACCTACTCCACGCAGGTGTGGCAGGCGGCGCTCGCGGTGGCGCGGCGGCACGTGGCGCCCGGCCTCTCCGAGGCGGCGGGCTACCAGCTGCTGGGCCAGAAGTTCATCGGCGGCTTCTTCGACACGCTGGTGGGCAGGCTCGTGGCGGTGGGGCTGCCGCTGGTGGGGCCGGATCGCACCCTGCAGCGCCTCGCGCGCACCTGGGCCGCGGCGCAGCCCACCCTCAAGGTGGAGACGGTGCAGGAGGCGGCGCAGCACTGGCGCATCACGCTGCGCGAGCCGGGCATCATCGCGGACTTCTGCGCGGGCATCTTCCAGGGCGGCCTCGGGCGCACCGGGGTGAAGCCCCAGGTGGTGGTGAGCGAGAAGAGCCCGGAGCACTGCGTGATCCAGGTGCGCTGGTAGCGCACACGCCGGCCCTGCCTGGTCGTACGAGGTGCGGGCGCGCGTGGAGGGGAGGGCTCGCCAGGAGCCGGGCGCACTGGTACAGGGCGCCGCATGAGTACGTCGGATCCCAAAGCCTTCATCCAGGGCAGCGCCGTGGAGGGCCTCTACGTCCGGGCCCTCAAGCCCACGGGCGCCTTCGAGGAGGAGCTGCGCCAGGTGGGCGTGGACGTGAAGCGCCTCGAGGCCACCTACCCGCTGCCCGTCTGGTACGCCGCGATGCGGGTGGCGCTGCGGCACGTGGCGCCGCACCTGCCGGAGGAGCAGGGCTACCGGCTGCTCGGCGATCGCTTCATCGCGGGCTTCTTCGACACGCTCGTGGGCAAGCTGGTGGCGGTGGGCGTGCCGCTGCTGGGGCCGGACAAGACGCTGGAGCGGCTCGCGCGCACGTGGAGCGCGGCGCAGCCCACGCTGCGGGCCGAGACGCGCAAGGTGGGTGACGGGCTGTGGCAGGTGACGCTGCAGCAGGCCGGGGTGCTGCCGGACTTCTGCTCGGGCATCCTCGAGGCCGGGCTCTCGCGCGCGAACGTGAAGCCGCAGGCCACGGTGCTCGAGCGCAGCTACGACCACTGCGTCATCCAGGTGCGCTGGTAGCGCTTCAGCGCGCGGGCACGGCGGGCGGCGAGCCCACGCCGAGGCGGGCGCGCGCGCGGGCCGCGGCGGCGGGGTTGCCGTCCTTCTCCAGCAGGTCGCAGGACCAGCGGTAGGCCTCCTCGACCGAGCCGAAGATCTGCGACGGGCAGCCGATGGGCTGGATGAAGAGCACCGCGCGCACGATGACCCGCAGCAGCGGGTTGTCGATGACGAAGGCGACGCCGAGGTTCATCTGGCGCACCGCCTCGGCGTTCTTCTTCTGCCACTCCGCCTGCCACTGCCGCTGCTCGTAGGTGAGGTTCTTGCCCGCGCGCAGGTCGTAGAAGATGACGCGCTTCTCGGGGCGCGGCACGAGCGCGTCCAGCTTGCGCAGGTACTCGCGGAACTGCTCGTCGTCGATCTGCCCGTGCAGCTCGATGATGACGAGCGGGTAGAGCTCCTCGTTGACGACGACGCGGGAGGCGGTGCTGGCGGTGCTCACGGCGGCTCTCCCTTCCGGCGGGGTGGGGCACGGGGACGGTGCTGTGTCTGGCGTGCAGTCATAACGCGGCGCACCGCGCGCTGCCAGGCGGCCCGGAAACCGGGGCAGAGCTGACCCGCTCGGGGCGCGCAGGGACGAGGTCTGCGCATCGCTCCGGGAGGACGAGGGATGGGCCGGTGTCCGTCGCCTCCGCCCAGCGCGAGGGGGCGTCCGCCTGCGCGGCGCTCCAGGGAGGCTCGGGTGTGGACCCAGTTCCGACAGGAGCCGCGCGACGTCTCGAGGTCTGCGCTCCGGTCGCCGAAAAAGCACGCGCGTGCGGGTTCAGCGGGCGCAGGTCGGTGCGCTGCTAACGACAAACCTCGGGACTTTCGAAAACTCCCGAGGTTTGTCTTTAGCTCCGCACAGCACTCGGCCCGACACCCCTCTCCTCACTCGCGCCTCCCCGGAGCGATGCGCAGGGCAACGCCCGGGCGCGCTCGGCAGAAGCGACAGGAGCCCGTCCCGTCCCGGCTTGCCATCGAGCCTGCCGCGCGCTTGGCATCCCCGCCCGGTTCACGAGCGCCCCGGGGAGCGCGGCAGGAGGCCGAGCGAGCGCCCTCCTCCCGCCTGTGCGGTAGCAACCGGGCGCCGCCTCTTTCCCCATGTGGGCAGTGCGGGCCTGCGTTAGCAGAGTGCGGCGATGAGCCTGCGCGTCCCTTTCCCTGGTGTCTCCGCGACCCCCCCGAGCTCCCGGCAGCGGCTGGTGGAGCAGCTGGTGAGGGCGCGGCAGCGGCCCTGCTTTCCGCCGGAGGTGCGCACCCTGAGCGAGCGGCTCGCGGCGCGCGCGCTCGGGCTGCTCTTCCCGCACTACGCGGAGCACCCGGACTGCAGCGCCGCGGGCGTGGAGGGCGAGCTCGCGGAGCTGCAGGGGCTGCTGCGCCAGCTGCAGGGGCTGCTCGCCGCGCACGTGGCGGGCGGGGAGGGCGTGCGCGACCCGTCGCTGCCCGAGCGCTTCGAGGAGGTGCTCGGGACGCTCTACCCGCTGCTGCAGGAGGACGCGGACGCGCTCTACCGCGGCGACCCCGCGGCGCGCAGCGTGGACGAGGTCATCCTCACCTACCCGGGCTTCTACGCGGTGGCCATCTACCGGCTCGCGCACGCGCTGCACGCGCTCGCGCTGCCGCTGGTGCCGCGGCTGCTCACCGAGATGGCGCACCGGCGCACCGGCGTGGACATCCACCCGGGCGCGCGCATCGGCCCGCGCTTCGTCATCGACCACGGCACGGGCGTGGTCATCGGGGAGACCTGCGTCATCGGCGCCGGGGTGAAGCTGTACCAGGGCGTCACGCTGGGCGCGCTCACGGTGGACAAGGCGCTGGCGGACCAGAAGCGCCACCCCACCCTGGAGGACCGGGTGGTGGTGTACGCGAACGCCACCATCCTCGGCGGGGCGACGGTCATCGGGCACGACAGCGTCATCGGCGGCAACGCGTGGATCACCGCGAGCGTGCCGCCCTACTCGCTGGTGAGCCGCAAGAGCGAGGTGCGGGTGCGCGCCTCCGACGGCCAGACCATGGATATCGAGTTCCACATCTAGAAAGGCGGAAGCGCGCATGAAGGCACAGAGCGTCCTGGACACCATCGGCAACACCCCGCACGTGCGCGTGCGGCGGCTCTTCGCGCACCGCGACGTGGAGGTGTGGGTGAAGAGCGAGCGGATGAACCCCGGTGGCAGCATCAAGGACCGCATCGCGCTGTCCATGATCGAGGCGGCCGAGCGCGAGGGGAAGCTGACGAAGGACAGCACCATCATCGAGCCCACCAGCGGCAACACGGGCATCGGGCTCGCGATGGTGGCGGCGGTGAAGGGCTACCCGCTCGTCCTCGTCATGCCGGACTCGATGAGCATCGAGCGGCGGCGGCTGATGGCGGCGTACGGGGCGAAGTTCGAGCTCACCCCGCGCGCGCAGGGCATGAAGGGCGCCATCGCGCGGGCGCAGGAGCTGGTGGCGAGCACGAAGGGCGCGTGGATGCCGCAGCAGTTCGAGAACCCGGCGAACATCGAGGTGCACGTGCGCACCACGGCGCAGGAGATCCTCAAGGACTTCCCCGAGGGGCTCGACTACCTCATCACCGGCGTGGGCACCGGCGGCCACATCACCGCGTGCGCCGAGGTGCTCAAGGCGCGCTTCCCGAAGCTGAAGGTGTTCGCGGTGGAGCCGGTGAAGAGCCCGGTCATCAGCGGCGGGGCGCCGGGGCCGCACCCCATCCAGGGCATCGGCGCGGGCTTCATCCCGAAGAACCTGCACACGCAGGCGCTGGACGGGACCATCCAGGTGGCCGAGGAGCAGGCCTACGAGTTCACGCGGCGCTCGGCGCGCGAGGAGGGGATGTTCGTGGGCATCTCCTCGGGCGCGAGCCTCGCGGCGGTGAGCCAGAAGCTGCCGGAGATCGCCGACGGCAGCCGCGTGCTCACCTTCAGCTACGACACGGGCGAGCGCTACCTCTCCATCGAGAACCTGTTCTAGAGCTCCGCGCTCAGCAGGGGCAGGGCCTCCTGGAACGCGGCCTCCAGCTGGCCCATCAGCGCCTCGGCGCCCCCGAGCCCCTGCGTGTGCAGGTGATGCTCGAGGGCGAGGGCGCGCAGGCGCATGCGGGTGATGCCCAGCGCGCCGCAGCTGCCGTTGAAGCTGTGGGCCTCGCGCTCGAGCTCCGGGACGTTGCCGGCGCCGAGCAGGGTGCGCATGCGCGCGAAGCGCTCGGGGGTGCGGGCGAGGAACTCGGCGACGAGCTCGGCGACGAGGCGGTCGTCGCCCTCCTCGAGCGCGTGGAGGCGGGCGATGACGCCCGCGTCGAGGATGGGTTCGGCGCTGAGGTCGGGCTCGCTCATGGGCCGCCATCATGGCCGCTCGGGGGCGGGGCGCCAGTCCCGAGGCGGGTGCGAGGGCGCCCTACCGGCCGGGAAGCGGGCGAGGAGGCGGTGACTCCCGCGCGCCGTGCGGAGGACACAGAGTCCCCGAGTCCTCCCTCTCCCCCTGGGAGAGGGTCGGGGTGAGGGTGCCGGGCTCCCGGCCGTGTCCCCGTGCCGAGGAGCGCCCACGCCGATGCCCCAGCCCCTGGCCTTCGCCATCTCCCCGCTGGAGCGCGCCGTGGCGGTGGGCGCCGTGACGTCCACCTCGGCGCGGCTGTGGTTTCGAGCACCGAGCTCCGGCCCCTACACGCTGCTGCTGCGGCGCGAGGGCGGACGCGCGCAGCGGCTCGCGCTGCCCTGCGCCCCACGCCCCGGCGCCGACGGCACCTGCGCCTTCACGCTCCCCGGGGACGTCCCCGGCGCGCCCGCGCTGCGGCCCGACACGCCCTACAGCTTCGAGCTGGGGTCCGCCGGCGAGCGGCTCGGAGAGGGCCGCTTCCACACGGCTCCGGACGCGCACCCTCCCGAGCGCCTCGCGTTCGGGCTGGTGAGCTGCCACCAGCCCTTCGACCCACACGGCCGCGTGCGGGAGGACGCGCGCGCGGTGCTGCGTGCGGCGCAGGAGGCCTACGCGCGCGCCGGCGTGCGCTTCGTGCTGTGGACGGGAGACCAGCTCTACGCGGACCAGCCCGAGCGGCTCTCGCTCTATGCCCCCGCCTACTTCGCCCCGCGCGCCCCGGCGGGCCGCGCGCGGCTGCAGGCGTGCACGGCGGCCGAGGTGCGCAGGCTCTACCAGGCGCGCTACCGCGAGTTCTGGGCGCTGCCGGAGCTGCAGGCGCTGCAGGCGCAGTTCCCCGGCTACCCGATGCTGGACGACCACGACGTGGTGAACAACTGGGGCTCGGACCCGGCACACGCGGGGCCCGGGTGGCGCAGCGTGCGGCAGGGGGCGCTCGCGGCGTACCGCGACTACCAGGGCTCGCGCGTGGGGAGCGCGCGCGCCTCGGGCTCGCTGCACTACGCCTTCGACTGGGGCCCGGTGGGGCTCTTCGTGCTGGACCTGCGCACGGGGCGCCGCGTGGAGCGCGAGGGAGAGGAGGGCGGAGGCCGCGTGCTCGCGCCCAGGCAGCTCTCCGCGCTCGCGCGCTGGCTCGCCGCGCGCGCCTCCGCCCCCGCGCTCTTCGTGGTCGCAGGCGTCCCTCCCGTGTTCCTGCCGCGCTGGGCCGCCACGCTCATCGGCCGCGTGGCGCGCACCAAGCCCAACGAGGGCGCGGACCGCTGGAGCCACCGGCACTTCGTGCGCGAGCGCGACGCGCTGCTGCGCCTGCTGCATGCGCACCAGCGCGCCCACCCGCGCCAGCGGCTCGTGCTCCTGAGCGGCGACGTGCACGTCGGCTCGGCGCTCGCGCTGCGCTGGCCGGACGCGCCGCCCAGCTACCAGCTCACCTCCAGCGCGCTGACCAACGCGCCGCGCGAGCTGCTCGGCCCGCTGGTGGCGCGCAGTGCGCCGCACGTGCACCGGCTGCTGCGCGTGGACGGCGGAGCGCGGCCCGTGCGGGTGCGGGTGGATCCCCTGCCGGGCGCGGCCGCGCGCGGGCGCAACCCCTACGGCGGGCTCAACTTCGGCCTGGTGGAGGTGGACCTGCGCGAGCCGGCGCAGGCCCGGGTGAGCCTGAGGCTGCTCGCGGCCGGGCGCGGAGGCGCTCCGCGCGCGGTGTTCGAGAGCGGCCCGCTGTAACGGCTAGGCCGCGAGCGCGACGAGCTCGGTGAGCGCGCCCACCACCTGGCCGCGGGGCAGCGCCGCCACGGCCGCCTGCTCGAAGCGCGGGGTGTTGGGGCGGGTGATGAGGCGCACGGTGGCGCCGAGCGCCGCGGGCAGGGCGAGGTCGAGCTCGAAGATGTCGCCGCACACCAGGGTCTGCTCGGGGCCCACGCCGCACTCGGCCCAGATGCTGCGCAGCACCTCGAGGTAGCGCGGGCGGTGCAGGAACACGGGGCGGTCGAGCCCGGCCACGCGCACCTCGGCGGGCACGGAGGCGGGGCCCGCCCAGGCCTCCTGCGGCTCGCACAGCACGTACTTCTTCGCGTCCCCGCGCACGTCCAGGTGGCGTGCGGCGCCGCGCAGGTTCTCGGCGATCTTCTGGCGCACGTCCTCGGTGCCGGAGTTGGTCACCACGAAGAGGCGCGCGCCGGTGGCGGCGAGCGCCTCGATGGCCGCGCCCGCCTCCGGGCGGAAGTGCGGGAGCACCGCGCGCCGGCCGAGCCGGAAGAGGTAGTCGAGCACCGCGAGCCGCTCACGCGGGGCCTGGAACATGCCGCGCGCATCCAGCAGCCGCTCGCTGATGGCGCGCGACTTCACGTAGGGGTCCGCGTACGCGGGGGCCACGATGCGGCCCGCGGCGTCCGTCCAGCCGTAGCGCGCGGGCTCGGCGTCCATCTGCGTGTCGAGCGCCTCCCACTCCTGGAGGAAGGCGGCGCTGGCGCTCGCGTCGTGCGCGCCCAGGAGCCACCCGAGGTGCTCGCGGTACAGCGGCGTGTAGCTCTGCGCCTCCGCGTCCACGTGCGTGAAGGTGCCGTCGAAGTCCAGGACGATGCAGCGTGCGGCCATGCGTGGGGTGCCCTCGAAAAAAGCGCGCGGACCCTAGCAGCGCGCCGGCAAGAGGATCAAACCGGGGTAGCCTCCCTGCCCACCTGCACCGCCATGTCCGTGCCCCTGCCCTCCATCGAAGACCTCGAGGCCCGTCCGCTCCTCCCCGAGCAGCTGCCCCTGCTGCAGGCGCTGCTGCAGCGCTGTGACGACTACCACCAGCTCGTCTACGGCCTCCCGGCGCGGCCCGACGAGGCGGACCAGCTGGTGCGCGGGCGGCCCTCCGAGGTGACCGAGGCGCAGAAGCACCTGTGGGGGCTGTTCCGCGCGGACGGCACGCTGGGCGGAGCGATGGATGCGCTGAGCGACTTTCCCGGCCCGGGCGAGTGGTACCTGGGGCTGCTGCTGCTGGAGCCCGAGCTGCGCGGTGGGGGCCGGGGCCGCGCGCTCGCCCAGGCCTTCGAGCTCCACGTGCGCCGCAGCGGCGGGCACCTGCTGCGCCTTGCGGTGGCGGAGCAGAATGCGAAGGCCCTGCGCTTCTGGACGCGCGAGGGCTTCGTGCAGGAGGCGCGCGTGGGGCCGCGGCTGCTCGGCGCGCGCGAGAGCTACCTGCTGCGGCTGAAGAAGCTGCTCGTCGCGCAGGCCTACTAGAACGCGTAGCCGAGTGCGAGCTGCGTGACGGGCTGGAGGGCCCACTGCGTGAAGTGTCCCTGCACCTCCGTCCGCAGATGCACGGTGTGCCCCTGCGGGTCGATGCCGACACTCTCGTTCCAGCCGCTGAGCGCGCGCGCGTAGCCCAGTCGCGCGCCCACCGCGGCCTGTAGGGTGAGGCGGCGGCCGAGCACGACCGAGTACCCGCCCAGTGCACTCGCGCTGAGGTCCAGGGAGGTGCCGGCGGCCCCGGTCCTGTAGTCAGGGTTGAGGTCACTGCTCGAGCCCTCGTGAGACCAGCGCACGCCCACGCCCAACTGGGGGCCGATCCAGAGCCCCTCCAGGGCACGGCCCGTCAGGAACAGGCGTGCGCCCGGCTCGAACGCGAGGATCACGCTTCGGTGGCTCATGTTCCAGCTGCCGCTGGAGTCGCTCGCGGTCTCAAACGGCACGTGCGCCCACAGAGCGCTCACCCCGGTGCGAAGCCCCAGCCGCAGGCTGATCCGTTCGTGCACGGCGCGCTCCGCGGACACGGACACGGACTCCTGGAGCAGCCCGCCCACGTCGATCGCCACCACGTTGCGCCGCGGGGTCTCCGCAGGCGCCTGCTCCTCGGCCATTGCCCCACCTGCCATCAGCACTGCCGCCAGCATCACTCTCTTGTGCATCTGCCCTCCCGTGGGCGCGCGCCGACTCCTCCATCCGGAGGCCCGAACACACGCAGTGATGTCGGGGCCCTTGTGCAATGGCGGCGCCAGGCACTCTTTTCGAGGGAGCCGGGTCTTCCCGGGCGCAGGGCCGCGACACCCTGTCGCGGGCCCTCCGAATCCACAGGACAGAAAGGCAGCGCGAAAAAAAAGCGACGCCCCCATGTCACCTTTTTGCGCCCCGCGAGACCTGGAGAGGAACCCGCAGTTGAGAGGACCTCCGCCATGCTCCTGCCCCTGATGCTCGCCGGCCTGCTCGCCGCCACGCCCGCCGCGCCTCCCGCTGCGCCGCGTCCCTTCGAAGTCCAGGTGCAGGGCAAGGGCCGCCCGGTGCTGCTGGTCCCCGGGCTCTCCTGTCCCGGCCAGGTGTGGGAGGCGACGGCGAAGCGGCTCTCCGCGCAGCACGAGGTGCACGTGGTGAGCCTCGCGGGCTTCGGCGGCGTGCCCGCGTCCGCGAGCCCCTCGCTGCAGGCGGTGCGCGACGGGCTCATCCAGTACGTGAGGGAGAAGGGGCTGAAGCGCCCGGTGCTGGTGGGCCACAGCCTCGGCGGCTTCCTCGGCTTCTGGGTGGCGGAAGAAGCGCCGGACCTGCTCGGGGGCGTGCTCGCGCTGGATGGCGTGCCCTTCATGCCCGCGCTGCAGAACCCGGCGGCCACGGCGGAGGCCATGCAGGCGCCGGCCGCGCAGATGCGTGCGGCCATCTCGGGGATGAGCGCGGAGGCCTACGCCGAGCGCACGCGCGCCTCGCTCGCGCAGATGGTGACCGACCCGCAGGCGGCGAAGCAGCTGGGGGACTGGAGCGCGAAGAGCGACCCGAAGACGGTGGCCGAGGCCATGGCCACGATGCTCACCACGGACCTGCGCCCGGGGCTCGCGAAGGTGAAGGTGCCGGTGCTGCTGGTGGGCTCCTCCAACCCGATGCTCCCCGCGGACGCGACGCTCGCGCTCTACAGCGCGCAGGTGAAGGCGGCGCCGCAGGCCCGCACGGTGCTGGCCGAGGGCTCGCGGCACTTCGTGATGTACGATCGCCCGGACTTCTTCTACGCCCAGCTCGACGCGTTCCTGAAGAAGGCGGAGCACTAGCCCCATGACCACGCTCGCGCTTGCAGCAGACCCGGACGTGCTCGCCGCCGCGGGAGGAGACCGCGGCGCGTATGGCCGGTTGGTGGGCCGCTACCAGGGGCTCGTGTGCGCGCTGTGCCTCACGCTGGTGCGCGACGTGGCGGCGAGCGAGGACCTGGCGCAGGACGTGTTCCTCGCGGCGTGGCGGGGGCTGCCGCGGCTGCGCAGCCCGGACTCCTTCCTGCCCTGGCTGAAGCAGCTCACGCGGCACCGGGCGCGCACCTACGTGAGCACCCGCACGCGCGCGCCGCAGTTGCTCGAGGACGAGGCCACGCGCGAGGCGCTGGTGGCCTCGCTCGCGGACCCGAAGCCGCACCCGGGCGAGGCGGCGCTGCAGGCGGAGGAGCGGCGGCTGCTGCTCGAGGTGCTCGACACGCTGCCGGAGGAGGCGCGCGAGCTGGTGACGCTGTTCTACCGCGAGGGGCGCAGCGTGGCGCAGGTGGCGGCGCTGCTGGAGCTGAGCGAGGAGGCGGTGCGCCAGCGCCTCAGCCGGGCGCGGGCGCGGCTGCGCGCGGGGCTGCTCGAGCGCTTCGGTGAGCTGCTGGGCCGCACGGCGCCGGACGCGCGCTTCAGCGCGGGGGTGCTCGCGGCGCTGCCCATCGCGGGGCCCGGGGGCGGGGTCGCGGCGGGCCTCGGGCTCAAGGCAGCCGGCGCGAAGCTGAGCGGCGCGGCGCTGGGCGGCGCGCTGCTGGGGCTCGCGGGCGGGCTCGCCGGCGTGTTCTTCGGGCGCAGGCAGGCGCTGAATGCGGCGCGCGACGAGGGAGAGCGCCGCGGGGTGCGCCGCCTCTCCGCGTTCGGAGCTGCGCTGTGCACGGCCTTCGTGCTGCTCACGATGCTGGCGGTGCACCTGCACTGGCCGCGCCTGGCGCTCGCGGCGGTGTACGCGGGCTTCCTCGGGCTGATGGGCTGGACCTACGGCGTGGCCTTCCCGCGGCTCGTCGCCCCGCGGCTGGAGGCCGAGCTGCGCGAGGACCCGGAGGGCGCCCCCGCGCGCCACGCGCGAGCGCGCCTGTGCAGCCGCTGGGGGCTGTGGGGCGGCATGGCCCTCGCGACGATGGCGATGGCGTGGTCGCTGTGGCACTACCCCTACTGACCATTCAGAGGGAGCCACGGTGATCGACCACATCGGACTGAAGACGCGCGACTTCGAGCGGGCGAAGGCCTTCTACGCGGCGGCGCTCGCGCCGCTCGGCTACACGCTGCTGCGCGACATCGACGTGCCGGGCTACCGGGGCGCGGGCTTCGGGGCGGACCGGAAGCCGGACTTCTGGATCGGCCAGGCCGAGACGACCACGCCGGTGCACCTGGCGATCGCCGCGCAGACGCGCGCGCAGGTGGACGCGTTCCACCGCGCGGCGCTCGCGGCCGGGGCGAAGGACAACGGCGCGCCCGGCCCGCGGCCCATGTACCACCCGGGCTACTACGGGGCCTTCGTCATCGACCCGGACGGGCACAACCTGGAAGCGGTCTGCCACAAGCCGGAGTAAGTGGGACGGCGAGCCATGTCGCCGCCCCTGCTCCTCTTCGACTTCCCGCCCGAGCGGCTCGCCTTCGCGCACCCCGAGCGGGTGCTGGTGGCCGAGCGGCTCGAGGACGTGCGCGGGGTGCTGCGCGAGGTGGAGCGCGCGGCGGCCGCGGGGCTCTGGGCCGCAGGCTACGTGTCCTACGAGGCGGCGCCCGCCTTCGACCCGGCGCTGCAGGTGCGCGAGGGCCACGTGCTGCCGCTCGCCTGGTTCGGGCTCTTCCGCGCGCCCGTGCCGGCGCCGGCGCCCGCAGGGCCCTCGCAGTTCGGCGCGTGGGAGCCCAGCGTCACGCGCGAGGCGTACCGCGCGGGCATCGACGCCATCCGCGAGGCGATCGCCGCGGGCGAGACCTACCAGCTCAACTACACGCTGCGGCTGCGCGCGCGGCTCACGGGGGACCCGCTCGCGGCCTACGAGGCGCTGCGGGCGGCGCAGCGCGCGCGCTACTGCGCGTACCTGGACCTGGGGGCACACCGGCTGGTGTCCGCGAGCCCGGAGCTGTTCTTCGAGCGCAGCGGGGAGCGGCTCGTCACGAGGCCGATGAAGGGCACGCTGCCGCGCGGGCGCTGGGCGGAGGAGGACGACGCGCGGGCCGCGTGGCTGCAGGCCTCGGAGAAGAACCGGGCCGAGAACGTGATGATCGTGGACCTGCTGCGCAACGACCTGGGCCGCGTGGCGCAGGTGGGCAGCGTGCAGGCGACGCGGCTCTTCGAGGTGGAGCGCTACCCCACGGTATTGCAGCTCACGAGCACGGTGGAGGCGCGCGCGCGGCCGGGCACTACGCTGGAGCAGGTGTTCGGGGCGCTCTTTCCCTGCGGGTCCATCACGGGCGCGCCGAAGGTGAGCACGATGCGGCTCATCTCGCGGCTCGAGGGGCGGCCGCGCGAGGTGTACTGCGGCGCCATCGGGCTGGTGCGGCCGGGAGGGGACGCGACCTTCAGCGTGGCGATCCGCACGCTGTGGCAGGACGCGGCGAGCGGGTGGGCGGAGTACGGGACGGGCGGCGGCATCACCTGGGACAGCACCGCGGCGGACGAGCACGCGGAGGCGCTGGCGAAGGCGCGGGTGCTGAGCGAGCGCTGGCCCGCGTTCGAGCTGCTGGAGACGCTCGCGCTGAGGAACGGCGAGTACGTGCTGCGCGAGCGCCACGTGGAGCGGGTCCTCGCGAGCGCCCGCTACTTCGGCATCCCGCTCACGAGGGAGCAGGTGGAGTCCGCACTGTTCCCTCTCCCCCTCGGAGAGGGAAAGGGTGAGGGATTACCGAAGCGCGTGCGCCTCCTCGTCTCGCAGCAGGGCGAGGTTCGCACCGAAGCCACGCCGCTCACCGAGCTCCCCCCGGGCCCGCTCCCCATCGCGCTCGCGCGCGCACCGGTGAGCCGCCACGACCGCTTCCTCTTCCACAAGACGACGCACCGCGAGGTCTACACACGCCACAAGGCCGAGCACCCCGAGGCCTTCGACGTGCTGCTCTGGAACGAGGAGGGCGAGCTGACGGAGCTGACCACGGGCAACCTCGTGCTGGAGCTGCCAGACGGCCGCAAGCTCACGCCGCCGCGAGACTGCGGCCTGCTCGCGGGCACGCTGCGCGAGGAGCTCCTCTCCCGCGGCGAAATCGAAGAGCAGGTCCTCACCCGCGAGGACCTCGGACGCGCCCAGCGCCTGTGGTTCATCAATGGCGTGCGCGGCTGGGTGGAGGTCTCGCTGCGCTAGCGCTGGCAGAAGAACTGGGTCGCGATCACGCGCCCGCCACGGATCCACGCGGTGCAGCGGGCTGCGCTCTCCCGGGGCTCGTCGGTGCACCTCCCTGCGTACACGCCACCCAGCAGGACGGGCTCGGCTTGGTACGCCGGAAGACTGCAATCCACGTTGCAGTGCTGGCACTGGTCCGGCTTGTAGCCGCAGCCCCTGCAACAGCTCAGCTCGTTCGCGGGCCCCCGCACGGCAGAGCCATGCCCTGTCAGTCCCGAGCTCAAAGGCAGCTCGCCTGCGGGCGTTCCCAGCTCGAGGTCGTTGCAGGCCTCCTCGGGAGAGCTGCACCCCGCGAGTCCCAGCAGCCACACCGACAGCCCCAGACCCACGAACCCCCTGCGCACCGCCCGCTGCTTCCTCACGTGATGCCCCCTCGGCTTCCCGGCCCCGGGCACGGTCTAGCAGAAGCCGCGAGCCCTGATCACCCCGCTATCCGTACACGGGCACGAGGAACACGGCGCGGTAGTCCACGCCGGGGCGGGCCGCGCGGCACTCGAGCTCCCAGTAGCGCGGCGCCTCCGCGCTGAGGCAGGTGGCGAGCTCGGCGGCGTCCGACGGGAGCGGGAGCGCGAAGGAAAGGGGCCGTCCCTCGGCGAGCGCCGCGGCCTCCACCGTTTGGGACTGCGTGTGCAGCGCGTAGTGCACCACGGCGTGCTGGCGCTTGTTCCCCGAGCGCTGCACCTCGGCGCGCTCCTCCACGCAGCGCAGCGTGAGCTCCACGCTCTGCACGCCGGAGAGGGGGCGCGCGGGCCGCAGCGTGGCCTCGAGCGACTCGCCCAGCATGCAGGGCACGCGCTCGAGCGAGAGCCGGCTCGTCCCGAGCCGCAGGTAGCGCAGCAGCAGGTAGACCGCCTTGCCGACGAGGGCGAGCAGGAAGAGGTCGAAGAGGAGCGCGGCGGCGAGCATGACGCCCGCGCCCTTCTGCGTGAGGCCGATCCAGTGGAAGGGGATCATGAAGAGGCCGAACACGGCCGGCACGAGCCAGGCCTGTGCGAGCTCCGCGCTGCCGTCGTCCTTCAGCTCGGACGACCAGGTGCGCTCCCAGCGCCAGGGCTGGTCCGGGTACTCACCGCGCAGCCGCTGCGCCCGCTGCCCGAGGGCGTAGCGCCGGGCCGCCTGCAGCCCGAACGCCGCGCCGCAGAACACCAGGAGCGCGCCGAACGCGAGCAGGATGCCGCGCGGGGCGTTGGGCGGGAGCCCACCCCGCAGGCGTCCCAGTGCGGTCGCGAGCAGGAACCCTCCCACGCCCTCGCAGATCACGAAGAGGAGGAGCGCGACCCCCGGGATCGTGGGAGTGCCGTAGCGCGTGCGGCGCCCCTGCAGGCGCAGCACGGCGCGCGGCGCGGCGAGGGGCTCGGGACGCAGGAGGGGGCGGGGCATGCGCCGCAGTCTACGCGGAGGCGAGCCCCGCACCCTCACCCCCCATCGGGAGCGGAGGCTACTTCGCCTCCTGCTCGAACATCAGCCGCCGCACGATGGGCACGGGCGGGTAGCCGTAGCTCACCACCTGGTCGTGGAAGCGCTGCAGGGTGAAGTCCTTGCCCCACCTGGCCTTCGCCTCCTCGCGCAGGTCCATGAGCATGTGCTTGCCCAGGGCGTAGACGAGGTAGGTCGGGTCCGAGGTGCCGCGCTTCGCCTCGCGCTCGGCGTTCACGCGCTCCATGTACGCCTCCTTCTCGAAGAAGGAGACGGCCTGCTCGTAGGTCATGCCGCGCGTGTGCAGCTGCAGCCCCACCATGTAGCGCGCGAGCCGCTGCAGGTAGAGCGCGAGCTGGTTGAGGCGCAGCTTGTCCGCGACCGGGCCCGTGCCGCCGTAGCCCTCGTCGAGCATCATCTGCTCGGTGTACAGGCCCCAACCCTCGCTGAAGGCGCCCGAGCCCATCAGCTTGCGCACCTTGGACTGCACCTTGTTCGTCCAGAGGAACTGCACGTAGTGGCCGGGGTACACCTCGTGGATGGAGATGATGGGCAGCGCGTAGCGGTTGTAGAAGCTCATGTGCTGCTCGGTCTGCTCGGCCGTCCACGTGGGGTCCGGGGGCGTCACGTAGTAGTAGGCCTCGGTGGCGCGCTTCTCGAAGGGGCCGGGGATGCTCATGCTCGCGAAGGAGAGCGCGCGGCTGAACACGGGCGTCTCGGCCACCTGCGCGCGCACCTCGCTGGGCACGCCGATGATGTGCCTGTCGAGGAGGAACTGGCGGATCTGCTCGAGCGTCGCGGTGGTCTCGGGCAGCAGCTGCGCGGGCGCGGGGTGGTCCTTGCCGAGGTTGCGGTAGACGAGCATCGGCATCGCCTTGCCGTTGATGCGCGCGGCCGTCTCGCGGAACTGCTGCTGCGTGCGCGCGAGCTCCTCGCGCCCCCAGGTGAGCAGCGCGTCGATGCTCTCGGTGACGCCCTCCTCGTACTGCAGCTTCTGGCGGTACACGTCCTCGCCGATGGCGAAGTCGCCGCGGCTGCGCGGCAGCAGGTCCTCCTTGAGGAAGCGCAGGTAGGCGTCGATGGCGGCGAGGCACTTCTGCTGCTCCGCCTTGAACTGCTCCTGCAGCGCCGGGTCCTGCACCGAGGCGAAGGCCTGGGGCAGCGTCTTCTCGTAGAGGCTACGGGTGCCCTGGCCCTGGGAGAGGGCGATCTCGGTCCACAGCTGCGGCGGGTTCTGCAGCGTGGTCCGGGCCGCGGCGAACACCTCGGGCACGCGGCGCATGCGGGCCACGGCGGAGCGCATGCGCTCGGGCAGCGGGGCGAAGTCGCGGTTGATGAGCTGGAACACCGCGCCCGAGGCGAAGGAGGAGTAGGTGCTGGGGTTGCGCTCCCAGCTGCGCACCTGCTCGAGGTCCAGGATGCGCGCGCGCAGCGTGTTCTCGAGGATGTCGTAGTCGGCCGCATCCAGCGCGGAGAGCTCGCTGCGCTTCACCTGCTGCGGGAGCTCGGCGAGGGTGCGTTTGAGCAGCCCGAGAAAGTCCGCGCGCTCGGCGGAGGTGAAGCCGCGCAGCTCCGCATCGTAGGTGTGCACTCCGGCGCTCGTGGCCTGCAGCGGGAAGCGGCGGAAGTACTCCTCGAGGTAGCGGTCCACGAAGGTGCTCAGGGCCTCTGACGCGGACGGTGCCGGAGCCGGTGCGGCGGCGGCCGGAGGCTGCGCGGCGGACTCCGCCTTCGGGTGGGAGGCAGTGCAGCCGGCGGCGAGGGCGAGCAGCGCGGCGGCGAGAGCAGCGGGGCGGGGCATGAGACCTCCCATGAGACCTCCGGAGATGGGAGGCGAGCCTCGCGCAGGTGCCCCGCGCGGACAACCGCGCACTCGTGCGAACGTGCGCTGCCATGGACGAACTGCTGCGCCACCTGACGCCGGACCTCTTCCTCTCGCTGCCGGGCTTCCGGCTGCTCGCGCTGTGCACGCTGCTGCTGGTGCTCAAGATGCACGCGGTGGGCATCTGGACGGGCGTGGTGCGCAGCCGCCGCGGGCTGCGCACCAACCCCGAGGATGCGCAGAAGTACGGTGGCCAGGCGGCGAGCGCCGAGCACCCGGACGTGGAGCGCGGCCTGCGCGCGCACCGCAACGACGTGGAGAACATCCCGCCCTTCCTGCTGCTCGCCTTCGCGGCGGTGCTCGCGGGCGCGGCGCCGGACGCCGTGCGGGTGTGCGTGGTGGCCTTCACCGCCGCGCGCTTCGTGCACTCGCTCGCGTACCTCCGCTCGGTGCAGCCCTGGCGCTCGCTGTCCTGGGGGGTGGGGCTGCTCGCCACGCTGGTGCTCTGTGGGCTGTTGGTGGCGCGCCTGCTGGCCTGAGCACTTTTCTGCGTCACCTTTTTCCGGGCCGCGAGACCTGGAGGGGCATCCCCGCTGGATGCCCCTCATCCGGAGTGACGCCATGGTCCGCTTCAGCCCCCTCACCGCCCTCCCGCTCGCCCTCCTCCTCTGCGTCGGCGCCCTCTCGAGCGCCGCGCTCGGCACCGTGAGCAGGCCGCTCGGCTGGGTGGCGGGGCTGGGCTTCGGGTCCGCGGGGGCGCTCGTGGGCCTCGGGCTCGCGCTGAGCGGCCTGGTGCGCCAGCGCGTGCTGCGGCGCTGAGCTCAGCGGCAGGAGCGCCCCGCTCGGGAGGCGCCCCGCATGCCCTGCCGCCGACACGCGCGGCGGCGGGCGGAGCCGCTCAGGTACCGGTGGCGCGCGCGCCGGGCTCCTCGGCCGGAGCGACCGCGGTCTCGAAGGAGCGCACGAAGGGACCGCCGTTCTCCTCGAGCACCAGCACCTGGCCGGGCGCGCGCGGAGAGACCGCGGCGAGCACGTGCTGCACACCATCGAGCGACACGAGGACAGGGGGCTGCTTGAGCGTCTCGGTGTGCTTGCGCGCGGGCGCGCCGTCCGCGCCGGGAAGCACCACGGTGACGCGGAAGACGTTCTTCTGCTTCGTGATCTTCTCGAGAGGCACGTACTGCTCCTCGCCGTCGCGCGCGCACAGGCCCACCATCGCGTGGCGGCGGCGCTCGTTGGAGAAGATGGCCTTCGCGCCGCCCAGGACGACCATGGGCAGCAGGAGGAAGATGAGCGAGGCGAGCCAGCGCGGCAGCTCCACCTGCCACGCGAGCACGAAGCGCTCGGGGCGGCGCGGGTCCACGCGCACCTCCGGGGTGACGTCGGTGTTCACGCCCGCGAAGAGGCGCTGGAACTCCACGTGGCCGGTGCGCTGCTCGCCCTGGGCGTCCTCGTACGTCACGTCCAGCTTGAAGTCGTGGAACACGGGGATGCCGAGCGGCCCCGAGGTGCGCACGTCGCCCGAGTAGTCGAGCACCTGGCCCGCCTCGCCGTGGCGCCACACGCGGCTGTCGTTCCACACGTCGCGCGTCTGGGTCGAGGCGAACCAGACCATCAGGCCGCCGAAGGCGACCATGAAGGCGAAGAGCAGGTACGCGCCGATGCGCTCACGGCGGCGGCGCTTCGTGTCGATCTGCCAGGGGGAGGGACCGAGGAGGGTGCCGTCGGAGGAGGTCATGGGCGAGGCAGCCTAGCGGCCTCGCAGCAGCTACCGGAAGGCCCCCAGGACCACGCGGGAGCGCCCGTCCATGGGTAGGTCTACCTCCTCCACGAGCGCGAAGCCCCGCTCGCGCGCGAGCTCGGCGAGGTGGCGGCGCCACGGGTTGTAGGGCATCGAGTTGTCCGAGCAGCAGGGCACCACGGCGAAGGGCAGCTGGTGCTTCGCCGCGTACTCGATGATGACGCGCGTGGCGCCGTCCGGGTGCATGCCCACCACGAGGTCCGCCTCGCAGGGCTCCTCGAGGGTGAAGATGCGCTCGGCGTAGCGCACCGGCAGGCGCTTGTGGCGCAGGTCGAAGGTGGTGACGGTGCGGCCCAGCCGGGTGAGGGCCTCGTTGAGCTTTCCCTGTCCTCCGGCCACGTCGAAGACGCGCAGCGCCTGGGGGAAGCGCTCCACGAGGAGCTGCGCGAAGAGGTCGAAGCGGCGCTTGTCGGCCATGGCGCGTGCTGCTCTAGCAGAGCGGGGCGCCGCGCGGGGAGCGGCGGCGCTGCAGCGGCCTGCCTGCCTGCCCCGCTACTTCTTCGCGGGTGCGGGGGCCGGCGCGGGCTGCTCGGGCAGGGGCGGGGCCTTGGGGAAGGCGAGGTAGCCCTTCTCGGTGAACCAGGCGAGGACCTCGACCTTGAGGCGGCCGGCCTTGACCATGGGGTCCTGCTCGGCGAGCTGGCGCGCCTCGTCCTTCGTCGCCGTGCGGTAGATGCAGGCGCCGCGCATGCGCACGTCGTCCTGCTCGTCGAAGGGGCCCGCGAGCACCATCTTGCCGCTCTGCCCCATGCGAACCAGGTGGGCGATGTGCGCGGCCTGCAGCTTCTCGAGCGCTTCGGGCGCGAGCTGCGGCGCATCCGGCGGGCGCACGAGGAGCACGAGGTAGTGCTTGTCGAACTCGAACTTCTTGGGGGCTTCGGGCTTCGCGGCGGGAGTCGCAGCGGGCGCCGCGGAGAGGGCGAGCAGCAGCAGGGCAGCGGTGAGGTTCATGGTGCCTTCCACCCTACGGCTGGGAACTGACACCGCGCCAATTTCCCCTCTCCCTCTGGCTCGTGTTTCGCCCTTTTGGGCGGCGCGAGGGGGGGAGGAAAGTAAGAGCCGCGCGGCGCGCAGTCTCCCGTAGGGTTGGGGTGTCTAGACCTAACTCTGCGAGCGAGAAAGGAGGCGCCGCG